>CAZGDR010000027.1:0-26577 GCA_964524755.1 uncultured Spirochaetaceae bacterium | reverse complement strand
TACTGGTTCCTATTCTCACAGGATTAAGTGTTTCGTCGGCCTTGTTTACTGCTGGAACAGGTACTTTAATCTATATCCTGCTTACTGGCGCTAAGGTACCCGCCTTTCTTGGTTCTTCTTTTGCTTTTATTCCGGCACTCATTTCTGTTTCTGCAGTATATGGAGTTCCCTATGCCATGGGTGGTGCCGTTGCGGCTGGTATCTTTTACCTGATAATCTCTGCTTCGGTTCGGGCGAGTGGACTCGGTTGGATTAAACGAGCTTTGCCCTCGGTAGTTATTGGATCGGTTATCATTGTCATAGGGTTGAATCTTGCCCCGACGGCGATGGGTATGGCGATGAACGATAGTGCGGGGAATTATAGTTTAGTAAGCCTTTCCATTGCTGTAGTTACACTCGCGGTTACGGTTGCTGCAAATATTTTCCTTGTCGGATTCTTTAGCACAATTCCAATCCTCATTGGATTGGTAAGTGGGTATTTATTTACTCTTATCATGGGTTCATTTAATCCTGCCTATGCCTTCATTGACTTTACAGCAGTACAAGCAGCCCCTTGGTTTGGTTTACCCCTATTTCAAATGCCTAAATTCAATATTGTAGCTATGGCTACCTTTATTGTAGTCTCGTTAGCCACCGTAGCCGAACACTTGGGCGATACCATTACCCTAGGGAATGTAGTAGGTAAAGATTTTACAACTAATCCTGGGCTACACAGAACCTTGGCCGGTGACGGAGTTGCCACCTTGTGGGCTGCTTTTTGGGGTGGTCCACCAAACACAACCTATGGGGAGAATATTGGTGTTATGGCCATTACTCGCGTCTATAGTGTGTGGGTAATTGGGGGAGCGGCTATCATTGCTACCGTTCTCTCTTTTCTTCCTAAGTTTGGTGCACTTATTCAAACCATACCTACACCAGTTATTGGGGGAATCTCCATGTTGCTCTTTGGAATTATTGCCTCTAGTGGATTAAGAAACTTAGTCGAAAGTGGAGTTGATTACAAAGATAAAAGAAACCTAACCATTTCATCGGTTATTTTAGTGATTGGTATTGGTGGGGGACTGCTAGCATTCCCTCTGGGACAAAACATAGAATTCCAAATGGGTGGTGTAGCTCTGGCTACGTTAGTGGGAATTATCTTAAACCTGATTATACCTAAAACAATTCCATAAGGTGTGATGGCTAGCAGGGTCTGCTCATTTATAATCAATCGTGGTAGTATAACGTATGTTTGATTATACCATGATTGACTCAGATTCTGCTCTTAAAAACCAATTAGATTTTTGGAAAGCCCGTGCAATAACCTCGATTGCCATGGATTTTGAAGGTGAATTTAACCTCCATATCTATGGCGAACATCTTTGCCTTGTCCAAATATTTGATGGTGTTTCCTATTTTTTGATTGATCCTTTCAAAGTTTCTGCCGCAGCATTAAAGCTACTTTTTGAAGACGCTTCTTTAGAGAAAGTTATGTTTGATTGTGCGAGTGATGCTGCCCTTCTCCGCAAGCAATATACTATGCAGCTGCAGGGAGTTCATGATGTACGGGTGAGTGCCCAACTGCTTGGGTATACGGGGAATTTGAGCGGCTTAGTTGCTCGATGTTTAGATCTCCCTTTGGCGACCGGGAAGAAAGGCAAGCAAACTGCTAATTGGCTTAGACGGCCTATTAAACCACAACTCATCGAATATGCACTTTCTGATGTTGAACATTTATTTGCGATCCGTGAGGTTTTGAATCTTGAAATAGCAGCCGCAGGATTAGCTGAAAAAGATGGAGAACTGCAGAAAACGGTTGCTTTAGCGAAGGGGCCAGAGCGCTCTGGCTGGGAAAAACTTAATGGATATCGTTATCTTTCTCCTGAGCAAAAAATATTTCTTAAATGGTTTTTTGAGGCACGTGATACACTTGCCCGTCAATTAAACCTTCCGGCTTTTAGAATTCTTGATAAACGGGTACTCGTGAGCTTGGCAAAACAGGTGCCACAGAATCAAGCAGGGTTTAGAAAACAAGTCACCCATAAAAACAGGCGCATAGAAGATGATTTAGTGGTATTGCTTATGACTGCTCGTGATGGAGCAATAAAAGAACTTTCATTAAACAATTAAGGGCAGCTGTGGGTGTGCCCTACAACTCCTTGCAGCAACTCTGCATCAAATTAAAACCTTTAAGGGCATTTGAAAATACCATATAATTGTTACCATGAAACAACTCTTGCTTTCTCTGTAGATAGAGAGGAAGATAAGGGAAGAGGTTATTGTGGAGCAAGTATATTTAGAGAAAAAAGATATCATCCACCGTTACTTATGTACACACCATCTTTATCCCCGATTGCCTGCCAGTGAGGTCTTAACCGTGACGCGGACACTTGGATTTAAAGAGTTGTCACCTACATCCTATGATATTGCTCTGGCCGCTCGCCTTGAGCCTCTTACCCACGATGTAGTTAATCACCAATGGAGTAGCAACAAAGTAATTCGAACCTTAGGAGTGGGGCGAGAGACATACATCATTCCCCTTAATATGTGGAGAGTATTTAATAGGCCGCTTGCTCCACTTGATGAATCAGAACTACAGCATCTTATACCGGAGATAGAGCCTCTCATTGTAGCTTTAGACACTCCACTATATCAGCTCTATGAGGTCCTCATTGAGAGTGCTAGAAATGTGCTTTCCGAAAAACCCATGCCTCAACATGATTTTTACCTTGCCCTCTCTAAAGCCATCATCGAAAAGTTAGCACCCTCTAAACGTGAGGTGTGGTTATGGCCATCAACTGTCGGAAAAGAAAAAACTATAGGGGACTCCGTAATTGAGGCGCTCTTACCCGTTATTAGCTGTAGTGTCCCAATTGCTCTAGAAATAGTACCAGGAAAGCCTGAGTATCACTATAGTTTGGTCCATACCTCTGAACTGCCAGACACTTCAGAGCTCATGCGTCGCTTTATACACGCTCATGGACCAACAGACTATGAGGAGTTGGCCTTATGGGCTCATATTTCACCTGCGCACGCGAAGCGGCTTTGGTTGGAATTCCCACAAGGAGCTCTGCGTGAAGTACGTTGGGATGATGGATTGGGATATATGTTGAAGGAGGATCGTGAGAGTTTAAAAGTTCTTCCTCGGATCGAGGGACTTCGCTTCATAGGATCTTGTGATCCTTTATTGGATGTAAAACAGCGAAGTTTATGGGTGAGCGGTAAGACACTCTTTAATTACTTTTTTCGTTCTGATGATCGACCAGGCATGGTGCTACACGATGGGGAGGTGGTTGCTGGTTGGTATTTTAGAGGTAAGAAGAAAAGCTTTTCACTCCTGATTGAGGATATTGGTCAACCTTTTGGGCGTATAGCAAAAGATGAACTTATGGCCGAAATATCCCATATGGGAGATGCCTTGGGAATGAAGAACGAAGGGTTTTCCTATATTACTCGATAATAGTCTTAATGAAAGAGTAAATTTCATTTTTGCAAATACGCGTAGTAATAACAGTATTTCTAAAATTCGTTGAGTGGTCGATACTGAGATGAAGAATAGATCTAAAGTAAGTGTGGGAACACGTTGTGCTCCCACACTAGAAGATTGCTAGTTCAACCAGTTATAGTAAAAGAGATAAGATGATATTAATCATCATCATTTTTAATCGAACCTGGGCGTATGGTACGTGCATTGGCCACTCCGCAGGCAAGGCCTATCTCAACCGCTTCACGAATTGAATCACCATTGTTTAAACTAAACGCCAATCCTCCTGTGACCGAGTCACCGCTACCAACCGTATTGATTATGGGTACATCTTCCACTGGGATTTCTGAGAAGCCAGTATCATCTTGAAGCCAAACTGGTTGAGGTCCGCGAGTTAACATGATTGCAGTGCCATATTGATTATATAACTGCTCTAATCTTTTTTGGATTTTGCCCTTTATATTTGATGAATCTTCCTGTTCGAGAATTGTGAGTCCTGGGATAAATGTAGCTGCAAATTCACTCAAGTTTGGCTTTACGATGTCGACGCCATAGGCAAGACTGTGTACTAAATCGTCCCCTCTTATATCTAAGACAACCTTTTTCCTAGCTTCCTTGGCCTCTTTTATGAAATCAGGATAGAGGTTTTTTGAATAACCAGGTGTTCGAGTGCCAGAGAAGACCACTGTTTCAACATCTTGTAGGGCTAGAGTATAGAGCTCCCGAATTTTTTCGTCAGTGCCACTTGTAACAGGTAGAGGTTCTTCTACAAGTTCTGTTGTAATATTTTTGTTAAGATGGATGATGGTGGTACAGGTTCTGATCGGACTTTGTGAATCGGTCCAGATTACTTCAATTCCATCATCTTTAACCATCTGTACAAAATCGTGCATCCGGGGACCACCGACGTGAGTGATATGGACGGGATTGCCTCCTAGTTGCGCTATTACACGAGCAACATTAACTCCCTTTCCTGATACATCGAAACGATAATGTGCGCTTCGGTTAACTTCACCTTCTATAAAGGTCTCGAATACCATTGTCCTCTGAAAAGTAGGATTAAGACATACTACTAGAATCTTTTTCATAATTAAGCCTCCACAACATAAGAAATCTGGAGACTAGAGCGGTCAATTTCCAGTTTTCTCATCGCCACTCCAGCCTGTGTAAACATCCGAGTAGACGCTGTAACACTATCTGTTCCCTCATATTTATTGGAAAGATAGACAACTTCTGTAATCCCTGCTTGAATTATAGCTTTTGCGCATTCATTACAAGGAAATAGGGCAACATAAAGAGAGCATCCTTTGAGGTCACGTGAAATACTATTGAGGATCGCATTTAACTCAGCGTGACATACATAGGGATATTTTGTTTCTAGATATGCTCCTTCCCGTGCCCAAGGTAACTCATCATCATTACAACCAAAAGGAAATCCGTTGTAACCAACCCCTACAATTTTTTTATCAGGGTTGACAATGCAGGCTCCCACCTGAGTATGAGGGTCTTTGCTTCTTTGAGCTGATAACAAAGCAACTCCCATGAAATATTCATCCCAACTAATGTAATCAGTTCTTTTCATCCGGTTCTTAACTCCTTCTCTGTTCTTCAAGAAATTCTAATATTTCATCCGTCAACTTTTCCTGTACTGAGTAGTACATTAATAAGAGATGTTTACGATGGGTTCCCTGCATAGCCGTAGGACGGGCGATAAAAGGGTGGGCATTGACTGCTTCAGCTTGGATTACCGCCAGATTCTTAAAGGAGATTGTTTTATCTCCCTCGTCATGGAATGAAAGTAACGGGACCGTGATACGGTTGAGGTTTTTACGAATACCTTTTAATGCATGCATTAAACTCACCCCTCCACGGACAAAACCTCCACTATAACCAATCCATAATTCATTCCCATCATTAACCTCATCATCTCCAGTGTGAATGTTAGGCTTGAGAGCGGGGGTAAAGAGGGCGATAATACGCATCAGATAGTAGCCCCAGTTTTGTATAGCCCCCAATCGAAGATCGTTGAGAAATACAGGAGCTGCGATGGTTACCAAGGCATCGGGAGTCTCTGGTGTCCCTGAAAAATCTTCGCCTATACGGAGCGTCATCGCGCCACCCATTGAAGTCCCTAATACGGAAAGATAGTCATATTGAGAGCGTTTTTCACGGTAGAAAGATGTGAGAAAGTTATACCATTGGGTAAAGGTTGTGTTATAAAGATCCTCTGGTTTTGTCCCAAATCCTGGCAAGAGTGGGACAAATACATCGTAACCTGCCTCATAAGCTCTTTGGGCCGCATAGGAAAAAGCGTAGGGAGTACTAGGATAGCCATGGGCCATAATAATTGCTTTTTTAGCAGGTGGGTCGTGTTCTAGTAGTATAGGGAGACAACGGGCATCAAAGACTTGGTCAAGATTAACACGCAAGGGTTCTGTGTGCTTGTCACGATAACCCCAGAGTTGAGCACTCCATCCTAAAACAGCAACCAAAATGATGATGATAATGATATAAATCATGTGTCAAGCATAGACGATATCCTACTGCCCGACAAGATAGGGAGACAAAAGTGGCTCCCAATGGAGGGAGCCACGACAGACGTAAATCTTTTATTAATTTACATAAATACCGCTAAGGCAGGACGTACACCATCAATAAGTTGTTCCATATAGGGGACAACTGCAAGGAGTACACCAGCGGCAACAGCGGAGCCTAATACGCCAGCTACGTTTGGTCCCATAGCGTGCATCAATAAGAAGTTCTGTGGGTTATACTCTTGACCAACCTTACTTGAAACTCGAGCAGCCATGGGGACTGCCGAAACGCCAGCAGAACCGATGAGTGGATTTACTGGATGTTTAGGATCGAGTTTATTCATCAGTTTTGCAATCAAGACACCAGTTGCTGTACCTAAGGAGAAAGCAACCATTCCTAGTGCCAGAATTCCTAAGGTGTTTAGATTAAGGAACTTGTCGGCTTCCATCTTGGAGCCTACAGCAAGGCCCAGGAAGATTGTTACAATGTTCATCAATGCGTTCTGCATGGTGTCACTAAGACGATTTACTACTCCACACTCTTTAGCAAGATTCCCGAACATAAGGGCACCAACCAACGGAGTAGCTGAAGGTAACAGAATCGCACAGATCGTGAGTACAGAAATTGGGAAAAGAATTTTCTCGATTTTCGATACCGATCTGAGTTGTTCCATCTTGATCAACCGCTCTTTCTTGGTAGTTAGTGCACGCATAATAGGAGGTTGGATGATAGGTACTAAAGCCATATAGGAGTAAGCTGCAACAGCGATGGAGCCCAAAAGGTCAGGCGCTAACCGACTGGTTACATAAATAGCTGTGGGGCCATCCGCACCACCAATAATTCCAATCGACGCCGCTGCATGAAGGTCAAAGTTAATACCAGGAAGAAAGCTCAGTAAAAGAGCTCCCAGCAAAGCAAAGAAAATACCTACTTGAGCAGCAGCACCTAACATTAATGTTTTAGGATTGGCAATAAGTGGTCCAAAATCGGTCATTGCTCCAACGCCCATAAAGATAAGAATAGGAAATAATCCTGTTTCAATACCTGCGTCGTAGAGGAGTTTAATAAACCCGACACCACCGGAAGTCGCCGTTGGATCTATGCCAGCAACGTAAGCAAATGGAATATTTGCCAAAATACATCCGAATCCAATCGGGATGAGAAGCAGAGGCTCAAATCCCTTACTAATGGCTAAATACAAAAGAACAAATCCAACGAGGATCATTACCACGTTGCCCCAGCCACCTGGAGAGAGGAAACCAAGGAGTCCTGTTGTTTGCCACAATTGAGAAAACGCTTGTCCAATCATTTCAAAACTCCCTTACCCGATTACCGCGAGTAAATCATCAGCCATCAATTGATCACCCTGTTTTACCAGAACTTGCTTGACAGTCCCTGCCACTGGAGCGAATATTTCATTCTCCATTTTCATAGCTTCCATTACTAAAATTAATCCGTTCTCTTCAATTTGATCGCCTTCTTTCGCATCTATGCGTAAGACAAGACCCGGCATAGGTGCTCGTACGTCTGTCCCACCAGCAGGAGCTGTTGTTGCAGCTGGAGCTACTGCTGGACTAGGATTAGCTGCTACGCTACTACCAATAACCAACAGGACTTCATCTGCATTAAGTTGATCGCCTTGCTTTACATTAATTTCAGTGACTACACCTGCAACAGGTGCGAATATTTCATTTTCCATTTTCATGGCTTCCATGACCATAAGGACGTCATTCTCTTCTACCTTGTCGCCGACGGTAACATTGGAGCGGAGGATAAGACCCGGCATGGGAGCTTTTACAGGGATAGCAGTCGTTGCTGTGGCTTGTACCGGAGCTGCACTCTTGGCAATTCCTTCTTTAACATCAATCTTGTAAGCTACACCATTTACCGTAGCTTGGTCACCTGCCAACTGTACTGCATAGGTGTTGTTGTTCACTTGTACCGTAAAGTCGTTTCCGCCCTTTTTGGCTGTTGAAGGCTCAGTTTTCTTTTCTGCACTCTTAAGGCGAACGCCATTAACTTTAGCATTTCCAGTGAGATACAAGATTCCCTTCTCTTTGCACGAGGCGGCAATGAAGATGTTCTCTTCTGTTGTAGGGAGGTTTTCTGCTTTGAGCATCGCAACCGCGGCATCACGTCCTTTCTTAGGATCTTTATCGTTTAGATCGACGGCTTTTACAGAAGTAGGCTCTAGTTGTAACTGTTCAGTTGAAATTTTAACTATTTCAGCATCTGGCTCAACAGGAGTTTTACCAAAGTAGCCGAGGACCATTTTTCCATACCCTTCAGCAATTTTCTTCCAAGGTCCGAACATAACGTTGTTAAAAGCCTGTTGGAAATAGAACTGTGATACAGGAGTTACACTGGTAGCATAACCACCTTTGGCGACAACCTCACCCATGGCTTTGGTGATTTCGACAAATCGGTCCATGAGTCCATTGTCACGTAACATCTGAGTGTTAGCGGTGAGCGCTCCACCGGGGAGTGGGAAGAATGGGATAAGGGGGTTAACCATTGTTGCCTCGGGGGGCAAGAAGTAATCTTTCATACACTCTTCAAAAACCTGTTCGGCTTTCATCACTTTATTAATATCAACGTCCAAGGTGAAATCGGTACCGCGGAGGGCGTGCCACATGGTAATAACGTCGGGCTGGCAAGTACCACCAGAAACTGGTACTAAAGAGAGATCAATTTGGTTAGCACCGGCTTCAAGAGCATTTACGTACTGATTAATACAAACTCCAGCTGTATCATGTGAGTGGAAAACGATATTCATATCTTTGCCCAGCAATTTGCGGGCCCGTTTAATAGTTTCGTACACTATCTTAGGGGTGCTGGTACCTGAAGCGTCCTTGAAACAAACCGAATCATACGGAATGCCTGCATCGAGAATGTCTCGAAGTGACTTTTCATAGAATTCTGGGTTGTGGGCACCATTGGCACCTGGAGGAAGGGCCATCATTGTGACACACACTTCATGTCTAAGACCAGCTTCATGGATATAACGGCCACTATCAATTAAGTTGTTCACATCATTGAGTGCATCAAAGTTACGGATAGTAGAGATACCATGTTTTTTGAATAAGTCGGCATGCAATTTGATGATGTCTCTTGGTTGTGAATCGAGACCGACTACGTTAATCCCTCGGGAAAGGGTTTGTAAGTCAGCATCAGGGCCTGCAACACGACGGAACTCATCCATCATATCAAATGCATCTTCATTCGTATAGAAATAAAGTGACTGGAAACGTGCACCTCCGCCCGCTTCAAAGTGGGTGATGCCTGCATCTTTAGCAGCTTCAACAGCTGGCATAAAATCCTTAGTGAATACTCGAGCTCCAAAGACTGACTGAAATCCATCTCTGAAAGCTGTACACATAAAATTAACCTTTTTCATAGGGGCTCCTTAGGTGTGTTCTTTAATATTTTGATTGTGCGACTGCAGCAGTAATAGCCGCAGCGATCTCTGCCCCCGCAGAATCTGCAGTGGGAGGTCCAGAAGCAGAAACGGGACGTTTTGCAACTGTCGAAACTTTTTCAGGGAGGTACTTCTTTACAAAGAAGGAGAGAAACTTGGTCGAAAATACTAATAATGTGAGGAAGAGAAAAACAACTCCCATCCCCAATACTAAGAGTATTAGCCCATTGTTCACCTGTTCTATTAGCAACTCCTTAGGTAACTGATGTAGCATGTGTTGTGCTCCTTAATTTATATAATTGCGCCGATTTCAGCGGGTACAAATGAATTCAATCTACTATATCTGGAAAGCCTATGTCTTTCAAGGTGTTCGCTTTAGAGATTTGTCGTTGTCCCTTGCAATTTCACTAGGCACTGATTACATTCTTGAATAGTAGGAGTCCTCAGTCCCAAGTATAAATCAAAATCTACCCATATTGTATGGGATATATTATTAGGAGAATATAATGGCCCCTAGAGATTCAGAGCAATGCGTTACCTCTTGTGTAGCAATACGCCAACACATGGATACCATTAAGCGAAAAATATTAGTGGTGAGCGGCAAAGAGGGCGTTGGTAAGACTACGGTGACCGTAGGGCTAGCGCAAGCGTTTGCGGCCATGGAACTCGAAACCGGTATTCTAGATGCAGACCTACACGACTTGCATGTGTATAAAACATTACACTTACATCAAAAGCCTTACCTAGAAAAAAACTCCGATGGAAGTGTTAGCTCCTGTAGAATTTCGCCTTATCTCAGTCTTGCCAGTGTTGATGTTGTGTTAGAAAAGCGAGAGTCTCCTGTTACTGATATTTTAGCGATGGTTGAATGGGGGGAGCTGGAGTACCTTCTTATAGATACCCCACCAGGTTCGGGTAAAGAGCATCTTGCCATCTGCGAACATATACCAGAATTGACGGGGGCAATTATTGTAACAACTTCCCAAGGAAGTTCTATTTTGGACGCTGTGCGCAACGTTACATTTTGCCGAAAAATGGGTATTGCAATTTTGGGAATTGTGGAAAACATGAACACCGTAGCGACGTCTGATTATGACCAGGATGTAAACGAGCCTAGCTCGCAAGGAGGTGCTTCGATTGCGCGTAAAACAGGGACACCTTTTTTAGGATCCATTCCATTTCAGACACATGGTCGAGCCAAAGAAGCTCTATCCTTGCTAGCTTGTCAATTACATACAATTATGACCTGTTCAACTACGTAAGAGAGGTAAGTCATGAAAGATATACGGCGTTTAACTTGGAAAACGATAGATCGTGAAAAATTACTGGCCGGACCAATTTTCGATGTACGAAAGGTTCGACGGGAATCTACCGATGGGCGACTCGGTGAGTTTATTGAACTCGATGCACCCCAATGGGCCACTATAATTCCGTGGTTTCGTAATAAAGAAGGGGAGCCTTGTTTTATTATGGTTCGTCAATTCCGACATGGTAGCAATGCTGTTACCATTGAATTTCCTGCTGGGACGGTAGATGAAGGAGAGGAACCAAAAGAGGCTGCTCTACGAGAGTTACGTGAAGAGACCGGCTATGTGGCAAAAAACGGGATTGTAGAAATTGGATCGGTGTCACCTAACCCAGCTTTTATGAACAACCGAGTTTGGTTCTTTCTCGCAGAGGAATTAGAGTATGATGGAGTTCAAGTGCTCGATCCGAATGAGCAACTCGATATTTTAACGATTCCGGTACAAGAGGTGCTTGATTCAATGGGTACTGGGACTTATGATAATGGGATTATGATGATCGCACAGGCCTATTTTTTGCGTTATGCACAGAAAAGACCCGATCTATTACAATAGGGGGATTATATGAAAAAAGTGGGAGTAGCCTTACTTCTGGTGCTATTTATTGTTTTTGCGTTTGGTTGTGAAAGTGTGTCGCTGGTAGATAAAAGCCGAACCGTTTCCGTGCAAGGAGTTGGAAAAGTTTTAGTTACTCCAGATATGGCCACTTTTTCAATCACGGTCTCTGAGTTAGCTGAGACTACCCGTGAAGCACAACTAAAAACTAACACGAAGATTGGTACATTGTTGGCCATGATGCGTGAACAAGGGATTGCAGATGATGATCTCTCCACGACAGCCTTAGAGTTTTTCCCTGAATACCGCTGGGAAGAAAATAAAAAAATATTGCAGGGTCAAAGAGTCCGGCAGACACTACATGTTACCGTTAAGGGGATAGATAGTAAGTCTGTTTTGCTTCCTACCTTACTTGATGAAATTGGAACTGTTACCGATATCTCAGTGAGCTCTATCTATTTTAGTAAGGAGAACACCACCACAGAATATGCTAAGAGTCGAAAGCTAGCTATGGAGAAAGCAATCCAAAAGGCTGAGGAATATGCTCTAGCAGCTAATATGAAAGTAGGGAAACCCTTAACCGTCTCAGATTATTCAAGTGTCGATGTACGTACTCCTCAACCTATGATGGCTAAGACCGCTGGGGCATACATGATGGATAGCGCTGCAAATACTGAAGTTCCTGCAGGAAAAGTAGATGTTACGAGTACCGTTGCGGTAGTGTTTGAGCTATTGTAAAAAGACTAAGCTAAAATCCCACAGGGTAATGTATGGGTGTCGGTGTCTAAGAGTTTAGTTTCAGCTTCTTCCGAAATCCGCATTGTTACATGTGGGATATCGGCCTCTATAGTGTGCTCGTCAGTCTCTGTAAACCCAATTGAAGCGTAGAATGGAGCTGCCTGCTCTTGTGCATGGATGTAAATAGAGGCGGTGGTACCTACCATGCGGGCCGCTCGAATCCCTTCTCGAATAAGTAGTTTTCCTAAATGGAGACCTCGATACTCTTTTAGAACCGCGATCCGTTCCATTTTCACTCCTTCAGGTGTTTCACGGAAACGCAAGGTACCAACTGGGACATCTTGACTCCAAAGCAGGACATGCCCACTTTCATTATCTTTTCCATCTTGCTCTATATGCATGGGAACTTTCTGTTCAATAATAAAGACCTGCTCCCTAATTGCCAAGCAATCAAGAAGTGATTGGAGCTCGTAGGGTTGCCGTTGCTTCCCAAATGGTATAACCGTAATATGACATTCGCTGACGTTCATACCATTACTATATCGATGGTCGGTCAATGCTTCAATAGTCTGTTACTCACGTAAGGCCTTTAGATGATAAATTCTTGATCCAAAATCACCGATAACCCGTGTTTCTTTATCATATCCGGTCCCACCAAACTGCTGGTTTAGCTTAATACCGTGGTATGCTAACACATCTCCACCAATGATGTAGTATTCTAGCTCATTTTCGATTAGCATTTTTTCGCTGACAATTCGTTGTAACGTTCCATCATTTTTCTGCCTAATTGGTGAAGTCATATGTATCAAAGAACCAAACGTTTTAATATCAATATGTTCTTTACGAGGTGTTACTGCATAAATAGCATCGGGGTCGGCAATGGGGATACGCAAAATATCAGCTCCAGGGTTGGCCATGGTGTGTGTTTGAAAAAAGAGGACGAGTATTTCACTCCTATCCGGTGTAGCAACTGCCCAAATCGCTTGATTAGTCCCCGTGGCAATAGGTTCAATTCTAAAGAATTCACCATATTGAAAGAGAGAGCGATGTACTTTGTAAAACTCGATTTGATGTTTCATCGATTCTCTATCTTTATGTGAGAAGGCATTGAGGTCCATCTCGTAACCAAGAAGACCAAAAGCGGCAACATTGAAACGAGATTCAAGTGAGGTCTTACGCAAAGTTTGGTGGTTAGGTGATCCAGATACGTGTGCTCCCATCGTTGAAAGAGGATATCCACAGGAAGTTCCCTCCTGGATAGACATGCGACTGAAGGGATCGGTGTTATCGCTGGTCCAAGTCTGAGGCATGTAACACAACATGCCAAGGTCAAAACGGTTACCTCCCGCCGCACAAGACTCGAATAGGATATGGGGGAAAGCTTCAACGAACTTTTGCATGAGTGCATAGAGGCCAAGCATATAACGATGGTTGAATTCCTCCTGCCTAAACGAAGCAGAGAGGCTATGCATATCACTGAAAGTGCGGTTCATATCCCATTTAACGTAATCGACCTCAGCAACCTTCCATATGGTTGAAAGAGAGGAGAATAGGTAATCACGAACTTCTGGCTTCGTCAGATCGAGAAGGTATTGATTACGTCCCGGAGAGGGATTTCTATCGGGAAGTGCAACCACCCAATCGGGGTGTGCACGATAAAGCTGGCTTTTACGGCTAATCATCTCAGGCTCACACCAGAGTCCAAACATCATCCCCATCCCATGAATTTTTTTCGAGAGGCTAGAAAGGCCATCGGGAAGTTTTTTTGTGTTGATAGTCCAATCACCTAAGCTCGTAGCATCATCTTCACGACTACCAAACCATCCATCATCTAGTACGAATAGCTCAATACCAATTTCTGAAGCAGTCTTGGCAAGCTTCAGTAACGAGTGGTCTGTAAAATCAAAATAGGTGGCTTCCCAGTTATTTATCAATATTGGGCGCTGATGGTATTTCCAAGGACCGCGCACAATATGAGTATTGATAAAACGGTGGAAATTGCGACTTGCTCCATTGAGACCCTCGTGAGAGAAGGTGAGCACTGCTTCCGGAGCATAGAATTTCTCTCCAGCGTGCAGTTGCCATCTAAACGTGGCTGGATTGAGGCCAGTAAGGAGACGTGTTTTTCCGTAGGGAGAAACTTCAATTGTTTGGGCGTGATCACCACTATATATGAGATTGCATCCATAACAATCGCCTTGTGATTCATTACTTGCCTCTGCGACTAAAAATACACATGGATTATGCCGGGATGAACTAACTCCAGTTTTGGAACCATTGCTATGTACTCCTGGACGTAGTGGTTGAGTTGTTCTTGTCCTTTCTCGAGCCCAAGCTCCATCGAAAGTGACCAGTTCGTAGTTACTTGTAGGTAAATCGAGTTGTAAACTGGCTAATCGTTGTAAATCAATCGTTGAGGAGGTTTCATTGGTAAGGGTAGCTCTTCTTGTTAAAACATCAGCATGTTCGAAAGTGGTATACGTGAGTTCAAGGCGCAAGGCAGATACTTTTTCAGTGAGGACTACAATGAGAGTCATGCATTGTGATGTGTCACCATACGATTCTGGTAGCCCCGAGAAAGAGCGTGGTTTGCCCTTAATGATGCGATGCTCTTTATATACAAAGTCGGCAATCCGACTACCATCTGGCAAGCTATACAAAATAGGACTTTCTCGGTAATCCCCCTTTCCATAACTAGAATATTCGAGACAAAGGTTATCTAAAGTTAGGGTTGGATGTTCATCATCGTAGGCTACGGCGTTACCCACAGGGATGGTATGTTTGTCATAAAGTGCCTCTATATGGTTGGTAGTATTGATGCGGCGACCATAATATAATTGTTCAAGGTGATGAGTCTCATTTACTCTAAACATATACGTTGTCCATACAGTATGGAGCGTAAATACCAAATCTTTTTCAAATATCATGGTAATCTCCTGAAATATGAGAGTTGTAGATGCGTTTCTTCCGTGTTAGTATCATGTATTGTAGTATATCCTGCTCTGACCAATTTGACACCCATCTGGCTGAGAAAATTGGAAAGGAACAGAAATTTGTTGTGAGGGGGAGTCTTATGGATGTAAAAAGATTGCAGTTATGGGAAGATCGGCATGCTACGATGCTTTCAAATGAGACTATACGTACGGTCATTGAAGACCATGGGGGCATGATTCTTGAGCTAAGTAATGTGAATGACGAGGGCGGGCGAGTAAATGCACACCCCTTATATTGGTTCCATGGTAAAGGGCCTTCTTTAGCCTCCGAAGTGAATCGGGATTTTTACAAGGAGAGTAATCTACTCTATCATCTTGGAGGAAATTTCTTTTGTTTCCCAAATTTTGGACCCGATCATGCGGTACAAAATGTAAATCATGAAGCCCATGGTTGGACTGCAAATGGTATTTGGAATGTAATTAAATATGGGACGGACTCGGAAACTGGAGCTAATTGGCTTCTCTCTACCATGGTAGGTCCCGATGCAGGATATCCTTTTGAAGCTTATAAAATAGACATGCTACTTCCTGGACACCCAGTTCTCTACAGTAGTGTTTCAGTGAAGAATACGGGGAAGGTTGCCCTTCCGGCTAATGCTGCTTGGCATAATACCACTGGATCCCCATTTCTAGAGAGTGGTTGTATCATAAACCTCTCTGCGGATAGTTTTTCTACTATTCCTAAAAATTCTGAATTTGATCAAACTGGGCGCTTGGCGTTTGGTAAAGAATTTGATGATTTGTCCAAAGTTCCTTTGCGCAAGGAGGGTACTTGTGATCTCTCCGTTGTTCCTGGGATGATAGGATATACCGATTTTATAACTGGAAAAGTTCCAGACAGCGCTCGACTGGGGTGGAGTAGTGTGATTAACCCACGTCAGAAGATGGTCTATTTTTCTTTTTTCCCAGGTCCTACAGCCGTAGAACCAAATGAGGTCCCTCTCCGTTTTAATAATTTATGGATGCAATATGGTGGACGACCCTTCACCCCTTGGGCGTTGTATGAGGGGGGGACGGATCATACATTCTGCCTTGGAGTTGAAAATGCAGTTGGTTATTATGCCAACGGATTAGGACAATCTATTGCTGAAAAAGAACTTTTAGGAGCCCCTACAACGGTTCTGTTAGCCCCGGGAGAGACTAAGGTTCAACGCTATGGAACGGCGTTCACTAACTATGAAAATGGAAAAATTTCCGCGGGTATCCAATCCGTTGAACAAGTGGTTGAGGGCCTCGTTCTTAAACGAGGTAAGGCTTGGGCCTTCATTGAGTGTGATTCTACATTCCACTTCCTTAAACAGATGGAAGGCAAAGTTCTTAATTGAACCTAGTGCTAGCTATGAAAAAGGGGACGTTCAAAACGTCCCCTTTTTAGGTGCCGACCGGATTCGAACCGGTGCATATAGGTTTTGCAGACCTGTCCCTTACCGCTTGGGTACGGCACCATTGCACTAGCGAAGATACCAGAAAACTTATTGATATGCAAGCCCAGTCTTTATGAGGGCGATGAATCTTTTTGATTCATTCTGCCGTCTATATTCGTTGACAACTATAAAAACAATCATTATAATTCAGAAAGGTTCAAGTATAAAGAGAAGGGGTCTCACATGGCCATGATTCCTGCTGATAGGCAACGTCAAATTCTCTCTCTCATTGCCCAAGATGGTGTCGTCCAGGTCCAGGATTTGAGCGAACGCTTTAAAGTGAGTGTTTTAACAGTTCGACGTGATTTAGATTATCTAGCAGATCAAGGTTTAGTTGAGCGTACTCATGGTGGAGCTACCTTACGTCGGAGTCTTCCGGTTGAACCTACCTACGCTCAAAAATCATTAGAATTTCCGCATGAGAAGAGGGCCATAGGTGAGGCCGTAGCTCCTTTAATCGAAGAGGGTGATACGGTATTTGTTAACAGTGGATCTTCCACTTTTGAAGTAATCAGAGCTCTTCGAAATCATAAAATTACCATAGTGACTAATAACATTGATGCAGCTTGGATAGCCAATGAGGAAGCCCTTTTCCGCCTTATTTTTGTCGGCGGCGTCTATCGTACTCGTTCCCATTCGGTGTCAGGGGGATTGTCTCAACCCATTATTGATCAGGTATATGCCAATAAATCTATTATTGGGGTGGATGGGTTTAGTTTATCGGCTGGTTTGACGACCCCCGTAATTGAAGAAGCGGAAACGACAAGAAGAATGATTGATCGTACAGTGGGGAAGGTTATTGTGGTAGCAACAAGTAATAAAATTGGAGTGCTCTCCAATTTTAGTACTGTAGGAGCAGCAGATATTGATATTCTTGTTACCGATAAAGGCAGTGTTAAGTTTCTTTCACAGCAAGAATTGGATAGTAAGGGTATCGAATTAATTATTGCGGAATAATTCCGCTTATCAGGTGATGGAGGTGAGCAATGGCTTACAAAGATGCGTATAAAGATTGCGAATGGGTTGATTTTGAGACATTAGAACGGTTTATGGTGGATACTTTGCAGGCATGTGGTGTGCCCAAAGCCGATGCCGAAATAATCGGAGATGTTCTCATAGAGTCAGATAAACGTGGTATCGATTCACATGGAATTGGTCGTTTGAAACCAATTTATGTTGATCGTATCGGAATCGGGATAATGAACCCGGTAACTACCATTGAAGTTCTCAAAGACGACATGGCCACAGCAGTCCTCGACGGTCATAACGGTATGGGACATGTGGTGGGAAAGAAAGCCATGGAAATGGCGATTGAAAAAGCTAAAAAATATGGGATGGGTATGGTGGCGGTGCGCAACAGTAACCACTATGGTATTGCCGGCTATTTTGTAACCATGGCGACCAAAGAGGGGATGATTGGTGTTACTGGAACTAATGCGCGCCCCTCAATTGCTCCTACTTTTGGGGTAGAGAACATGATGGGTACCAACCCTTTCACCTTTGGTATTCCTACAGATGAGGATTTTCCATTTGTCTTAGACTGTGCTACGAGTGTTACCCAACGGGGAAAAATAGAAGTGTATGGCCGAGCTGGTAAAGAGTTACCCGAGGGGTGGGTTATCGGTCTTGATGGTAAAACCCGCACTGATACACAGCAAGTACTGAAAGATCTTACTACTGGAAAAGCTGCACTGACCCCTTTAGGTGGAATTGGTGAACAGACTGGTGGTTATAAAGGATTCGGTTATTCCATGGTGGTAGAAATTCTCTCTGCCGCATTACAAGATGGCGCCTTCATGAAGCAATTGAACGGATTTGATGATGATCATAACGCGATTCCTTATCCTCTTGGTCATTTCTTTATAGCAATTGATCCAGAACGTTTTATGGGTAGAGAGGTCTTTAAGGGTATTGCTGGGACAATCTGTCGTGAAATCCGAGCTTCCCAAAAAGCGCCTGGTGAAGAAAAGATCTATACCGCAGGAGAAAAAGAGCATGAAGCATGGTTATATCGCCGTGAGCATGGGTGCCCCGTTCCTCCAAGCTTGCAAAAGGTGATGGTAGAATTGCGCGATACATACAAACTGGATTACAGTTTTGATTTTGAGAAAAAATAATAGAAGGTAAGAATTATGGATGTATTAAAAGAAAAAGCTCTAGCCTACCACACATTGGATGGAGTTCCAGGGAAAGTTTCGGTAGTTCCCACTAAACCGTGTATGACTGCCGATGACTTGTCACTTGCATATACCCCCGGGGTAGCCAAACCTGTACTCGAAATTGCTAACAATCCAGAAGATGCCTATACATATACTTCTAAAGGAAACTTAGTAGCAGTTATCACTAATGGCACAGCAATTTTAGGACTAGGTAATCTTGGAGCTTTAGCCTCAAAACCAGTCATGGAAGGGAAAGGCGTGCTTTTTAAGCGCTTTGCTGATATCGATGTTTTTGATATCGAACTCAACGAGAATGACCCCGACAAAATTGTTGAGATCGTAAAAGCGATGGAGCCCACTTTTGGCGGCATAAACCTTGAAGATATCAAGGGTCCAGAATGTTTTGAAATAGAACAAAAACTAATTGAGCAGTGTAACATTCCAATTTTTCACGACGACCAACATGGCACGGCTATAATTTCTACTGCCGGCCTGTTAAATGCTGTTGAAATTGTAGGGAAAAAACTCTCTACAATCAAAGTTGTGGTCAATGGTGCTGGAGCTGCAGGAGTTTCTTGTACGAAGATGTTTATTGCTGCGGGGGTTAATCCCGCTAATATCGTTGTGGTCGATAGCAAAGGGGTTATTTATAAGGGACGTACAGTGGGGATGACTAAGGAAAAAGAAGAACTCGCTGCCGAAACCGAATTAAGAACTCTAACAGAGGCTATGGTTGGGGCTGATGTTTTTATGGGTCTCTCTGTTGCCGATTGTGTGACACCTGAGATGTTGCTCAGTATGGCCAAAGATCCTATTGTCTTCGCCATGAGTAATCCAAATCCTGAGATAGACTATGAATTGGCAATAGCTACCCGTAGTGATGTGATTATGGCTACGGGGCGTAGTGATTACCCTAACCAAATAAATAATGTTTTGGGATTCCCCTTTATTTTCAGAGGAGCACTTGATGTGAGGGCAACCAAGATTTCAGAAGGGATGAAAATGGCTGCTGCAAAAGCTTTGGCGGCTCTAGCGAAAGAACCTGTTCCTGAGCGAGTGAAAAAAGCTTATGGTGGTAGTGATTTCACGTTTGGGCGTAATTATATCGTTCCAAAACCGTTTGATTCACGAGTTATTGAATGGGAAGCAGTTGCCGTAGCAAAGGCGGCTTGTGAAGAAAATCTGGCGGACCATCCCATTACCGACTGGGAAGGGTATCGGCAATCACTGGTAGCGAGAATGGCTCACTACTGGGATTAAGAGATCTGTTTACAATAAAAGCTCCCACTCGGGAGCTTTTATTTAGGTTTTAGTCTTCTATACCCCAAGCAGCTTTAAGTTGATCTCGTGCTTGATTCAAGACTTGCTGGTATTGTGATGAGAGCTGACTATAATTTTTTTGCAAGAATTGGATAAATTCTGGATCCTGATCCATCGACATCCCAATTGATTTACCATATTTTTGCATCATTTGTTCTTTTTTTTCTTCAAACATGGGTTGGTATTGTTGCCGTGCTCGTTCCAGCAATGTATCGCGTGCTTGAAGATATTTATCCATGAATTCTCCAATTTGGCCAAGAAGTTTAGACGATTCACTATCTGGGCCATCAATCATTTGTGCCATATGCTTCATTTTATTGACCCGTTCTTCAAAAGCTGTGTTCTGGGGTAGAGCAACATTTAAAACAACCGTAGCAGCTAACCCTTTTTTAAGTAATTCTTCATCATCTGGGCTAGCTTTCTTTAATGCCTTGGTAATTTGTGAGCCATCGGCCTCTAGTTCAGTTAAATACGTTCCAGCGAGTCTGCGTCCTTCATTGATGAGAGCATCCTGCCTAATTTTCTCTGGATCAGCTTTGATTTCTTTGGTTTTTTCCAGCGCAATCTCCCACGCCGATTTTAATAATGACATACGTATGACTCCTTCTGCTTCATTCTTTACACTATCAAAGATAGCGCTATAGTCAACCTTGGACAAGTCTTACTTACTAAATAGGATTTTAGGTGCAGATTATCTTCGTTATATTCTGATTATTTGTTATCAGATAGCAGTGTGTATGGATAGGATTTTTGTCTAATGTGTTCTCTTATAGGAAACTGAATTGATAACGATATTTTTTAATACTCTAAAGAATTGAATAGAAAACCTTGATGATATGGACGGGAACCAAAAAAAACGATAACCTTCGAATATGTGTGAAACCATACCATTATACTATTCTAAACCCTATGATACTAAATTAAGTGCTAATGTTTTAGCTCTCACGACTTATACGGGGAAACCGGCCGTCGTGCTTGACCGCACTCTTTTTTATCCTGAGGGAGGAGGCCAACCTGGAGATATGGGCACTCTCAACCAAGAGGTGGTCATCGATACCCAAAAAGATAGTGAAGGGACTATTTTTCATATCCTGGAAAGGGAACCTGACTGTGCTGTTGGTGAGACGGTACAATTACAGGTAGATTGGAACCATCGCTATGCTTATATGCAGCAACATACTGGTCAACACCTGCTTTCAGGTACGATGTATCAGTTGTTTGGCATCGGTACAGTTTCAGTTCATCTAGGGCATGATGATTTGAGCATCGAAATTGATGCGACAGAATTGCCCGTGACTCAATTAGAAGATGCAGTAAATGCTATAGTACGGCAAAAGGTTCCTGTTACGGCTCGAGTTGTAACGCATGCGGAAGGAGAGGCGTTGAATTTACGCCGCACGGTAAAAGTTGCCGGTGATGCACGTATTGTTTCTATAGGGGACTTCGATACCATTGCATGCGGTGGAATTCACGTGGCTGATACCTCTGAATTACAGTATATCCACTATCTCCGCTCAGAACGGATACGGGGGCATTTGCGTACCTATTGGACTGCAGGGGCACGTGCAATAGAGGTTATCCGAAAGAATCAGGCTATTGTTGATGGTGTAGGGACCTTACTCTCTTCTCCTCCGGAACTTATTGTTGAAAGCATTTCCACTCTGCAACAACAACTAGGCGAAGCCCAGTATCTTTGCCGTCAACATGCTGTGGAGGTTGCAAAATTATTAGTAGAGAAAGAGATTGCACAATCTGATTATATCGATGCTATTCCTCTTGTCATCTTGGATGCTTCCAAGTGGGCTGAAGCACACCTTAAAAATCTGCCTGAAGCATTGCTAGAGATCTCTTCTCTAGCCCTTTGCATGGTAAGTGAACGTGAAGATGGCAAAATCTCCTGGCTCATCTGCTTAAAAGGGATGGCTGAGGAACAAGCTGCGTTTCAAGCAGTGAGAAAAAAAGCTCTACCATTAATTGAGGGGAAAGGTGGTGGACGCCCTCCTTTATGGCAGGGTATTGGCAACAAAGGCTCTGCTAAAGTACAATTTTTAGAGCAAGTGAAAACAATCTTCTTGGAGTACTTTAATGGGTAGAAAGCATAAAGAGAACCAGAAATTGCGCGTACATTTTCTCTCTGCCCCCTTATTTGATAAAGATGGAAATTTAGATTGGTACCAATTAATTAGTAAAACCATTGCTTTAATGGCCTTCTTTATCATTGTCTATGCGATTGCTTTATTCTTTATCCGAGATCAGTATCATGTGATTGGTTTGTGGGTGATTTCCCACTTGGGCTTTTCTGGATTAGCCCTCTTCGTTCTCGTAACTGATATGTTCATTGTCCCCATGAGCGTTGATATCATCTTCCCCTTTGTTTTGGAATGGAATCCTGTTTTATTGCTTACCACTATGTCCTTAGCTTCGGCAGCTGGAGGAATTGGTGGATATTGGATTGGTCGCTTATTAGGACACCTTAAAATTATTAAGGCAATAACTGCCCGATTTTCCAGCGATGGGGAGCGACTTATCAATATTTACGGAGGGTGGGCCGTTGTTATTGCGGGATTGACCCCCATTCCCTTCTCCACGGTGTGTTGGCTGGCAGGAATGTTAAAAGTAAACTTTTATTATTTTATGTTAGCGACACTTTCACGTATTCCCCGCATGATTATCTATTATCTTGCCATTCGGGGTGGACTAGCTTTCGTCTTCTAATGCTCGAATTCTCGCATGAATCATCTGAGCCCTGACTGGTGCATCACCTATGTACTCGGACGCATCGAGAAGGTCGATAATTTCGCTTTTAGAGAGGTAGGCTAATATTCTGGTATCGCTACTCAGGCTTTCTTGCATAGGGTTATCTTCTCCTTGTTGTACCAACGGCCATGCTTTTAGAGAGTGTTCACGAATAACTTCATGCATTTCCTGACGATTGGCACCCTTTCTTCCTAGTTCCATTAACAGCCGTTCGCTAGCTGCAAATAAACCGTAGCGGGAGAGATTGTGGTTAATCCCCGTTTCGTGAAAAACTATGCCTGAGACAAGTTTTTCAGTAGTAGTGAGGATTTCGTTAGTGGCTAGGAATAATTCAGGTAGTACCACTCTACGGTTAGCAGAATCATCTAATGTGCGTTCGAGGATATTGTGTGCGACGTTATCCCATAACACAGCAACCTGAGCTGATGCAAACCGGCACAACGAACCAATCTTTTCACTATGAATAGGATTCCGTTTAAATGGCATAGCTGAGGAACCAACCTGCTTAGCCCCAAAAGGTTCGCTCCATTCACCGATGGGGGGGCTCTGTAAAATACGTAAATCTAACACAAACTTTGCCATAGTGGCACATGTGCCTGCCAGAGCAGAACCCAGTCTCCAGTCCTGTTTACGAGGATACACTTGAGTTGCCGCAGTAAAGGGCGTAAGATCTAGCTCTTGCATAACGAGCTGTTCTAACTCCATGGCACTCATCCCCGTACCCTCCAACAAGGCTTGATATGATGCACTAGTCCCCACAGCTCCCTTGAGTCCTTTGCCTTTTAAAGAGCCGTGTAACCGTTGCAAATCTTCGAGGTCCTCAAGTAGATCTTGGGCTGTTTGGGCAAGGCGATAACCAATCGTAGTTGGTTCAGCGGGTTGAATGTGAGTAAAAGCCATACAGGGAGTACGTAACGTTTGCTCAATCCGAGTTGCAAGAAGATGCAAGATTCGCTTAAGTTGGGAAATAATTACTTCCAGCGCTTCTCGTTGCCGTAAAATGTCCATGTTATCGAGGACATCCATGCTGGTTGCGCCTAAGTGAATAATACTTCCCCCAACCGGACATTGTTCAGCATAGGTGCGGATTTCAGCCATAAGATCGTGATGAATTTCAGCTTCAATTTCACTAGCTCGTGCTATATCGATAGCATCTTTGTGACGCTCCAAATCGGCAACCTGTTCTGCACTTACTAAGTTTATGGTTTGCTGGGCTTTGGCCAACGCAATCCAGATTTTTCTCAAAGTCTTTCGTTTATGGACTTCGGACCAGATACTCCGCATTTCATCTGTTCCGTAGCGCCAGGTGAAAGGGGAGATGAAGGTCTGATGATTAAACGAATTTTCCATAACTAGTTTCCTTTTATTACATAATAATAATTTGATCGCGTTCCGGTCCTACAGAAATAAAAGCAATGGGGGCTCCAGTCAGTTCTTCTAGCCGTTTTACAAAGGCCTGTGCTTTAGATGGTAAATCATCCCATGTCCGAGCGTTTTCGGTACTACACATCCAACCTTCCATCTCTTCATACACAGGTTGGGCTTGTTCTTGTCCCAAGGTATCGGGGAGGTCTGTGACTAGCTCTCCGTTAATCATATAGCTAGTACAAATTTTTATTTTTTCAAATGTATCGAGGACGTCTAGTTTAGTAATGGCTATGCCGGTAAAGCCATTGATCCAACAGGAGAATGAGGTTGCAACTGCATCAAACCAGCCACATCGGCGGGATCGTCCGGTGGTAGCTCCGAACTCTCGCCCGATTGAACGGAGTTTTTCGCCATCACTGTCGAATAATTCTGTAGGGAATGGACCGCCACCTACTGAAGTTGAATAAGCTTTTACTACGCCAATTATGGAGTCGATATGGCGGGGTGAGATTCCAGCTCCACTACAAGCACCACCTGCCGTGGGATTACTACTAGTGGTGTACGGGTAAATGCCCCAGTCTAGATCTCGCATGATACCTAATTGCCCTTCTAGTAGAATTTCTTTACCACTTAGAATAGCTTCGCGTAGGATGGGGAAAGTATCAATAATCTGTGAGCCAAAGGCTGTTCTCCATTTAGCGCAGACTGCCAATAATTCTTCAATATCTACCGTAGGTATGCCGTAATGTTCTAGTTGTCTGTTCTTCTGAGGAAGCATCATCTCTAAGCGTTCTTTGAGACGCTTAGGATCAAGAATGTCTGAAGCTCTAATGCCTACCCGAGAGGCTTTGTCACTATAACAGGGGCCCACGCCGCGTTTGGTCGTCCCAACAGCCCAACCGCTTTTCTTACTAGCCTCTTCGGCTCCATCAAGTAGGCAATGGAAGGGGAGGATTAAATGAGCACGCCGGTCTATAAAAAGATTTTTACCATCGACTCCAGCACTGGCAATTGAAGCGAGTTCTGTGGCCATAGTATCAAAGTTGACTACGGTTCCTGCCCCAACAATACAGAGCGTTTCAGGATTGAAAATACCAGAGGGAATAATGTGTAAAGCAAACTTTCCCTTATCATTAATTACTGTGTGGCCTGCATTATCTCCACCCTGGAAACGGATAACAACTTGAGCTTTTTGAGCTAGATAATCTACGATTCTCCCTTTTCCTTCATCGCCCCATTGGGCACCAACAATTGCAGTTACACTCATACTTCCAACTCCTTACCTTGACGGTGATATTCGGTGAGCATTAGGTGCTCGTTTTTGGCATGTTCATCGATGTCGATGGCATCCCATGGGTACTTAATCCATACATCATCAATCTCTTTGCCTGCAAAATACCGCGCTATTTCAGGTTGGAATTCTGCCTCTTTACGTTTTCTTTTATTATGGAGAACGAGTACAGCAATCTCTTTCGGTTCATGCTTTAACAGTTCTCCAATACAGTATCTCAAAGTCACTCTTGTATCATCAACTTCATCAATTAGTAAGACTTTTTTACCCCGAAGTTGCTGTTGAGCTTCATCAATCCATTGTATTGTCTGTGGGTAGGCGGAGTGTTTCTGGCCCATTCCATAGTAGGAAATTCCCACGGTCAGAATAGGGCGGTTGATGTAGGTTTTCATAATACGAGCGGGTATAAAACCACCAGATCCAATGGCTACAATCACGTCAGGGTCGTACCCTGAGGCCATTAGGCGGTCAGCAAGGGTTCTTACTAATTTATGAATTGACACATATCCAACATAATATTTGTTGTCCATCTAAACCCTTCCTATTAATTGGTGACTGGCACCGCCATCTCTGCGATATAGGGGAGGGTGCGATAGCGTTCAGCATAGTCGAGACCATACCCCACCACCCAAACATCAGGAATTTGAAAACCGATGTAATCCAATGTTGCTTCTACTTTTCTTCGCTCTGGTTTGTCGAGGAGCACTACTGTTTTCAAAGAAGCGGGTTTCCGGGCTGTAAAGTTCCGGCATAAATAATTGAGTGTGTAGCCACTATCGAGAATGTCTTCGACAATCAGGACGTGTCTGTTTTCAAGGTTTTCACGTGTATCCATGATCAGACGAACGTTACCGGTAACCTTTGAAGAGGCTCCATAACTAGAGAGCGAGATAAAATCAACAACATGCGGCACTGTTAATTTACGACATAAATCGGCTAGGAAAATAAAAGAGCCTTTTAATACTCCTACAAGTATAAGGCTCTCCTCAATCCCCGCATATTCTTTATTTATTTTTCGTGCAAGCTCATCAACACGGCGTTGAATTGTATCGGCGTCAATAAGGACACGCACTAAATCTTTTGTAAGAGCTGGAATCGCAATGGGGGTCATGATTTCTCCTTCCATGGTTCTAGGCCTATGGCATAACAATAAAGCTAGTAAGGTGTCAAGTCTACGCTATATATAGCGCTCATTCAACTATGTCGATAGAATCAATTGCTTCAACCGCGTTATTGAATATATCATCAGTTC
>CAZGDR010000026.1:0-27003 GCA_964524755.1 uncultured Spirochaetaceae bacterium | reverse complement strand
GGATTGGTCAGTAGAGAGAATTATAGATATATTAGAAGTATCAACTATGTTGTTAGGAGGATTTCATGTTACAGAATGTACAAGATACCGTAATGCTTAATAATGGAGTGGCTATGCCTGGCCTCGGATTAGGGGTGTTTAAAGTTGGCGATGGCTCGCCAGTCGTGAATGCTGTTAAATCAGCCCTGCGGTATGGGTATCGTAGCATTGACACCGCCGCTGTGTATGGCAACGAAGAGGGAGTAGGGCAAGCTCTAAAAGAGAGTGGTGTTGCACGGGAGTCTGTGTTTATTACCTCTAAAGTTTGGAATGAAGATCAGGGGTATGAGACAACTTTAAAAGCCTTTGATACAAGTTTGAAAAAGTTAGGTTTAGACTATTTAGACCTCTATTTAATTCACTGGCCTGTAGCAGGAAAATATCTGGATACTTGGCGTGCTCTACTTGAACTCTATAAGCAAGGAAAAGTGCGTGCTATTGGAGTTAGTAACTTCCACGTGCATCATCTGAAAGATATTTTGGCAGTCAGCGATACCGTCCCTGCAGTCAATCAAATTGAATTACACCCATTATTAAACCAAAAAGAACTTCGAGACTTTTGTAAGCTGAACAATATTGTTGTGGAAGCCTGGAGTCCTTTGATGAAAGGGAACTTGGATATACCTCTTCTTATTGAGATAGGTAAAAAGTATAACAAGACACCGGCTCAAGTTGTTCTGCGCTGGCACTTACAACATGAAATAGTCATTATTCCGAAGTCTGTTCACGATCATCGAATTCGTGAGAATGCCCAGATTTTTGATTTTTCATTGTCAGATGAAGATATGACTAAGATTGACGCCTTAAACAAAAATTCACGATTTGGAGCGAACCCAGACTCTTTTGATTTTTAAGTAGTTTTTTGTTGTTCTCTCCAACGCTTTAAGAAAATTTGATAGGCATACACATGTCCTTGAATTTCAGCGTTCTTGATTTCTCCTCGACCACCCCAATCCTGTCCCTGATAAATCAGAAGATGGTGGTACTCTTGTTCAATGTCTTCGATATTAAAATTAGGGCTTTTTGAACGGAGGGAGAGAAGGTTGAGCTGTAATTCATATTCTGAATCAAGTGTTTGTTGTTCAATGGACATGTTTTCTCCTCTGTTTGTTAATATGTGCGATTTGATAATCGATTAAACATATTCAGAAGCAGAGAAGAGACCTCTTCGTTCTCTAGTTTCTGGATATCTCTAAATGCTCTATTTGCGTAAGAGGCTGCCAGAGCTTTAGATTTTTCGATTCCTTGCAAATCGCGGGTTAATGTAATGGCTTGTAGAACATTTCGTTTGGTCATTTTTTGTTTGTGAATGAGAGTAGATAGAACTCTTTGTTCGACAGGCCTAGAGCGTTCGTTTTCTAGGGCTTCTAATAAAGGGAGTGTGGGAATACCGCTCATCAAATCACGTCCCACCTCTTTGCCAAGCTTTTCAGGGGTCCCATCATAATCTAATATGTCATCTTGGATCTGGAAAGCCATCCCCATATTGTAACCAATCCGATGCATCCGCTGTTGTAAGCGAATTGGAGCTTTGGCGACTGCAGCTCCAGCATAAGCACTTAGGGCAAAGAGTGATGCCGTCTTTCCTGCAATTCTACGTAAATAGGTTACAATAGAAATCGAGAAATCACCATGCCCGGCATCTTGCTCTAGTTCACTTTCACATAATCGGCTGAATGCATTAGCGACGGCAGAGGCTTCAAGGTCGCCCTCTCTGCCTCCTACTAAAGACATTGCTCGAGAGAGTAAATAATCACCAGCTAAGACCGCCTGCTTGGCCCCTACTTGAGCATAGAGGGTAGGGATACCGCGCCTTGTCCCTGCGTTATCAATAATATCATCATGAATCAACGAGGCCATATGGATCATTTCCAAAACGCTGGCTATCCGCAAGACCTCATTTTTACGATCAGGCTCACCTAAGCGCCAGCCTATCATAGCTAACGCTGGGCGTAATTGCTTTCCGCTAGTTTTCAATTGCGAGGTTAACAGATGCTTTACAAAAGGATGAGCATGCTCAATCGTTTCGTCTATTAACGAACCCACAGCTAATAAATCAGATTGAAGTTTTGGTTCGCCTTTCCAAAATAGATTCATAATTATTTAACAACATCCTTCTGTTTTGCTAAACGGCGTTCCATTTGGCGCTGGGTAAATTCAGGTTCATCCATGAAAAGATAGAGTTTCTTTGCAATGGGTGTTTTATTCCAGAGTTTTTTCAAGTAAGGCATAACCCAATAATCGAGACCGAATGCACGACCAGCACCACCCAACATTACAATTGAAACCGCCATAAACCAGATTATCTCTTTACCAGCAAGAGCTCCAATTAAGAACATGACCGATAATCCCAACGATACAATTGCGGCTGGGAATGTGAACAATCCAGCAATAAAACATAACCCGATTCCCACTTCTGCGACAACAATCATAATTTGGAAGAAGTAGGGGGCTATGGCTACAAAAGTTGTATTGATCCAGTTGAACAAAGCCAATGGCTCTTTCAACAACGGTGGAGCAAACTGTTGAACTGCTTCTCCCGTAGCTTCTACTGCGGCTGTAGCCGCGGTAATGCTGTCTACAATTGGTTGAGTAGCAGCTGTAACTGCTTCAACTGCTGTAGCAACACCATTAACTGCCGTTTGCGTAGCTGCTGTGACACTATCGACAACAGTTTGAGTAGTAGCAGCCGTAACTGCTTCAACAGCTGTAGCAACACCATTAGCTGCTGTTTGAGTAGCTGCTGCGACACCGTCGACAACAGGCTGAGTAGTAGCAGCTGTAGCAACACCATTGGTAGCAGCAGAGACCGCATCACCATTGGCCACAGGTCCCCAATATACTTTACTCCCTGTAGTATCGGTGAGCCATCCTCCGGTAACCTTTTTAATTCCTTCGATAAGCCACATCACTCCGAGGAACATACGTAAGAAAACCGTCCAGTAGGAGGGGATACGATAGGTAGCCATACCACCGATAAGCGATCTTTTATGTTTGATTGTTAAGATTTCATGCTTAAAATAATTCCATGCGCCGTTTATTCCACAGACTCCAAACTGATAATACATGTTAACCATGTGCTTAACTGCTTGAGCCAAGAAACCAGAGAGGACAATGCCCTTAGTCTCTGAAACAGCATAACGACCGCCTATTGAGATCATAAAACCATGGAAATTTGATTTGAAAGGGGCCACAGGTTTAACTGCAAGTCCTAATTTTCCTCTGACATTTTGAATAATACCTTCTGCAGCTACAGCCGCTGTTTGTTCAGCAGCTTCTACAATCTGTGGAACAGGTTTCCCGTTTTCCATTAACCAAATGCCATCACCAGCTAAGAAGACGTTGTCATAATCGGGTGTCTTCATAAATTCATCAACCCGTTTGCGTTGAACTTTTCCGTCTGTTATTTCTAAGGCATGCGCAAAAGAGGAACCTCGAATACCACAAGTCCAAATGAGTGTATTGGTTTTAATAACTGAACCGTCACGAATAGTCAGGCTATCTTCGTCTACGTTGACAATAAGACTATTGGTTCTAACTTCAACTCCTTTCTTCTCCATATAAGCAATTGCTTTATGGCGAGGTTTATCGGAGATCATATTTAGAATACTACCGAGAGCTTCTACATTTATAAGTTTTACTTCATCATGGTCCACTCCATATTCTTTGCAGAGGATTGGAAGCCATTCAATAAGTTCACCTACCATCTCAACGCCGGTAAAACCACCACCAGCAACGACGAAGGTTAACATTTTTTTGCGGGTTTCTTCATCTTGCTCGTATGAGGCATCCCTTACAATATCTATAATATGTTTTTTAATGCGAAGAGCATCAGCTATACCCCACAGGTAAAAGGCATGTTCTTTAACACCAGGAATATTGAAGTCAGTTGCTTCAGCTCCAGTTGCAATTAAGAGCTGATCATAAGGATAATTTCCACCAACTCCTTTCAGAACTTGCTTTTTAAAATCAATGGTTGTAATTTCATCGCGAACCACAGTCACCATTTTTCCAGAAAAAATCCTGTCAAATGAAATTTTTACTGAGGCTTCTTCAACACGGTTTCCCGCAACCTCGTGTAACTCTGTCATTAAGATATGATATTTATGTCGATCGATTAATGTAATCTCAACTTTATCTTTCATCCTTCTGAAGGCTTTGTGCAGTTTTTTGGCCGCATGGACCCCGGCATACCCTCCGCCAAGAATTACAATTCGTTTTTTATCCATGTCTTATCTCCTTATTCTTAGGTCATAAACCCCAGTGGGTTTGGCCGAAATTAATATCCGAACCCGTAGTTCGGTTGTGATAGGTTGCAGTTTTTTGCAGAATGCGATATATCACTTACATAGTAGTATCATGAAACAGACAAACAATGCAATTCGGTTATTTTTTATCGCTATAATATTTTTAATAATCTCAACTACCGCTTGTTCTAAAACTAATACCGCAGAACCTCAAGAACCACTATCTCGTTCTGAACTTATGTTAGGAACAGCCTGTCGAATTACTTTATATGATAGTTCCTCTGCAGCTGCCCTTGATGCAGCTTTTGCTCGTATTGCTGAAATTGAAGCTCGCATGAGTCTACATAGTGCAACAAGTGAGATTGCCCAAGTTAATCAAAATGCGGGAATTGCTCCTGTCGCCGTTTCAAAAGACACTTTTGTGGTGGTTCAAGAAGCACTAGAAATTGCTGAATTGAGCCAAGGAGCCTTTGACCCCACTGTGGGTCCTCTCGTGATGGCCTGGGATATTGGCGGGGACGCTCCTCGAAGACCACCACAAGCTGAAATAGATACCCTTCTGCCACTGATTGGATACCAGCGAGTCACTCTCAATGAAGAAGCACAAACCATAGCCCTGCAAGATGCAGGTATGAAACTTGATTTAGGCGGGATTGCTAAGGGGTATGCAGCTGATGAAGTAGCCAAAGTCCTCACCGCGCATGGTGTAAAGAGTGCCATTGTTAATTTAGGGGGCAACGTGTTAACTATGGGAGTTAAAGTTGATGGATCCCCATGGCGTATTGGTATCCAAAACCCACGTGCTGAACGAGGTGGGCATGTAATGATTGTGAGCTTAGATGATAAGACGCTGGTTACCAGTGGCCCTTATGAACGTCGTTTTGAAATCGATGGAGTTGAGTATCATCATATTCTTGATACCACCACTGGATATCCCGTCCAGACAGATATAACGAGTGTGAGTATTATAACCGATGAATCCTTTCTAGCTGACGCCCTCTCGACTGCGGTCTACTCTTTAGGGTTTGAAAAGGGAATGGCGTTGATTAATTCCTTGGAAACAGTTGATGCAGTATTTATTAACGAACAAAATCAGATCTATCTTTCACAGAACTTGATGAATGGTTCGTATACCTACTCAATTTCAGATGATCAGTTTTCTATTGTTAAATAACTTTCTATATAACGGGTAGGATCGCTAGGCTTCCCAGTAAGAATAAACCCCATAGGATTACAAGATGTACCCCATTGCTAATAAGGTCTTTAACGAGGTGGTCTTCTCTAGCAGCTTGCTTGGATGGATGAGGAGGGCTCTCCAGAGAACTTCCTGATACATTCAGTAACACTTGGTCAATTGCTTTAATAACGGGACGTTTGGGGGTGATTGTTTGCCATGTGGTAGTTATACGCTCAAAATAATAGAATTGCATCGAGATGAGTTTGCCAAGTTTGCCAGGGAATTGTGGGCGGGCAGTTACCATATAGTGGGAAAGATATAAGAGGGCAATGAGGGTACATGCTTTATGTGCCCCAAGGGTGAGGGCACCTGCTGTAATGGGAAATCTACCAATCGAAAAAAGATGCAAGCCATGTGGTTGTAGTAGATGAGCACTGGAGACAGAGAACAAGAGAATGAGGTTAGGGATGATCTTGAAGCGACGACCATGGGAGGTTGCTAACAGGATTACATACGTGGCTTGGATGATGATACCTATAAAACTCTTTTGTAATAAGATAGCGGGAAGAGCTACTAATCCCATAACCAACCGAATGTTTGCTACTTTCATAGTGGCCCTTCCTGTAGAGAGTTATACCATTGTGACTTTTGGACAAACTGTTGAGCAAAAATACCTAAGAGTATAGAAGATATTAGGCCAACAACCAGAAACGGTGGTGCAATAAGGCGTGCTGCAGCTCCAAATAAAAGATAACGACTTAACAATAATTGAGCGATGTTGCTAGCCATAGCTCCTGCGATGCTTACCCCTATTAAGCTCACCCATCGGTTAAAGAAGCGATATACGATATACATAAGCGTGGTACTGGCTATGGTTCCTGCGATAGAAAACAGGACAATATAGGAGAAGATCGTGCCAGTAACTAACCCTTGGCCGAGAACCTTTAAGAGGGCCAGTAACATATATTCCTTCTCTTTTAAAAGACCAAGGCCTATAATCAGGGGGAGGTTGGCAAGTCCTATACGCATAAAGGGGACAGGTTTGGGAATAAGGTATTCCACAGTTGAAAGGAAAAGGGCACAAGCTGCTAGTAAGGCGACGAATTCGATCCGTACTTGGCGTGATTTAGAAGGATATGTCATCTACACCTCCTGGTTTAGGCTGAGTGGTCCCCTCAATGCGAATGAAAACATTATTTGGTAGACAGATAATCCACTGGCCACTTGCAGATATCCAACCGGCTGCGATACAGACTTTATTTCGGCAGTCTGAATCAAGAACATGTACTTTGCCATCTTGGATTTCAATACTGGTAGCTCCTACAGGACCTTGGAAGGAGGCTATGGTATCGACAGAAAGGTCATAGATCCATTCACGACCCTCGGCTTGGACGCGTACTTCTGGTTTACCAGATAAGCTCCCGTAGGAGCCTAAGCTGGCTACTATAATTACTAGTGATAGAAGGAATATGATGATATCGCCTAAGCGAATCCTTTTCATGCGCGAATCGTACCAGTTTGTTTTTTTCTTGTCAAAGAGTTTGAAGATATTACTTCTCAGAGTATTATAGATATATGAAGTTGGTGTAGGAAGTAACCTTGAACATATGTCCACTAAATTTAAGGATGTTGAGGGAAACTACTTGATTAGAACCGATAAGGTAATATATTATCGATTGTAGTCTTATATACTACGAGCTGAAGGAGATTATATGAAAAAAAATAATTGGATTATTATTGCACTGATCACAATAGTTGCTGTCTTTGCGGTGGGATGTTCAAAAAAGGAACCTGTTGCGCAAACACCAGAAACACCTGCCCCTAAGGTAGTTGCTACTGAAAAGGGTGCGTATACTGATGGTGTTTATTTTGCAATGGAAGATACCTTTGCATCATCGGGTTGGAAGTCAACGGTTACACTCACGGTAAAAGACAATAAAATTGTTGATGTTGATTGGAATGGGGTCAATATTAATGGTGGTGTTGATAAGAAAACCTATGATAAAGCGGGCAAGTACAATATGAAAGCATTTGGTGCAGCCCAATCTGAGTGGTACGAGCAAGCTGAAAAGGTAGAAGCTTACCTTGTTCAAACACAGGATCCTAAAAACATTGCCTATTCAGATAATGAAGGAAGTACCGATGCTATCGCAGGAGTCTCTATTCATGTGAGCGAAATGTTTGAGTTAGCTCAAAAAGCACTTGCCAAAGGGCCAGTAGGGGTGGGACCTTATGTTGACGGAGCCTATTTCGCTATTGATGATGAATATCCTAGTTCAGGATGGAAAGAATATATCTCGCTCACTGTACTCAATGGCCGCATTGTTGCGGTCAACTGGAGTGGGGTAAATAGTGCTGGAGATGAAAAGAAAGCTTACGATAAAGCAGGTAAGTACAATATGGTTAAGTTCGGCGGAGCTCAAGCTGAATGGTACCAACAGGCTGAAAAAGCAGAAGCGTATCTCGTTAAGATTCAAGATCCTAGTAATGTTGTTTATACAGATGATGAAGGGCACGTAGATACAATTGGTGGTGTCTCAATCCATGTTGATGCAATGTTTGATCTAGCCAATAAGGCTTTGAAAGCTGGCCCAGTCACACTTGGTGATTATCAAGATGGTGGCTACTATGCTAGTGAAGCCGCATTAGGGTCGACAGGATGGAAGTCCTTTGTCTCGTTATTAGTTAAAGATGGTAATATCGTCAATGTGTACTGGAGTGCAGTGGATGCCGACGGGAACGATAAGAAAGCTTTTGATCGAGAAGGCAATTACAATATGGTCGAGTTTGGTGGAGCCATTGATGAGTGGTTTGTACAAGCGGACCGGGTCGAGAAACATCTTCTTGCGACCCAGGATCCCAAGAAAATCACCTACTCGGATGATGAGGGGCACACCGATGATATCACGGGTGCTACAATCCATGTAGATGATTTCTATACATTGGTTGAGCAAGCGCTAGCCAACGGTCCTAAAAAGTACTAATTTTCACTATTTTCAACAAATGTGCCTTGGTCGGGTTTCCTCTCCAAGGCCATTTTTTTAGCCTTTATATGTTCCCGTAATGTTGCCACCCACTCTTTATCTTCTAGTGATACTTGTCGTGAATCTCTCACTTTTTGGATACCCATAAGCATTGTTTCATTTGAGAGAGGATGCGTTTCTAACCAAGCTTTTGTGAGAATTGGGTTGGTCGTGAAAGCCGTTGCCGTTGCCCACGCTACAGCCATGTTCACGTAGTAGTTTGGCAATGAGACTTGTTCTAATAAGGTGAAACTGGTGTGAATATATTCTGGGCTCATAAAATAATTAAGTAACATAACTACCGCAAATCTTACGCTATAGGGGTGAGAATCTTGAAGGTATGTCTCTATGAGGGGAAGATACAACTCCTTGTAATTTTTACAGGTGGTTAAACTGGCACAAAAACTATCACAGATAGCCCAATTATCAATTTTTGGGAGAAATTTTTTAATATGGGCTATTCGTTCTGTTTCAGGGATTTTAGCATAGACTAGCACTAAGGCTCTCAGCAAAGTTTCTTCATGGTATTGGTCGACAGTAGGATCGGTAACACAGTTTCTCCAATCCTCTCTTGCTATCTCTTTAGCTAAGGCACGTAGGGGCGCCATGCGCACCCCCACTAGTGGTTTCCCATCAGGGATGAGTCGCTGTGCGAACTCTCTGTAAGGCTCTTCTGCCAAGCCTTTTAGGTGATGAGTAATTCTTTCATGCATTGAAAAGTGTGGTAGAGAGATACCTATCTCCATGATCGGGTAGAATTACGACAATTACTTTATTAGCGAGTTCAGGACGAGAGGCAATTTTAACCGCAGCAGCCAAAGCTGCTCCAGAAGAGATTCCAGCTAGAATGCCTTCTGTATGCGTCAATGTACGAGCCGTTTCAAATGCTTCTTCATTTTCGATAGTAATAATTTCGTCGTAAATATTGGTGTTGAGCGTATCGGGGATAAAGCCCGCACCAATTCCTTGAATTTTATGTGGTCCTGCGGTCCCTGCCGATAGGATAGGTGATCCACTGGGTTCCACGGCAATAACTTTCAGCTCTTTGTTTTGAGATTTCAGATAAGATCCAGCTCCGCTGATGGTTCCACCGGTTCCAATTCCAGAGACAAAATAGTCAACATTTCCATCGGTATCCTGCCAGATCTCCGGACCTGTCGTCGCCGAATGAATTTCAGGATTTACCTGATTCGTAAATTGGCTGGGAATATAAGACTGAGGGATATCTTTAGCAAGTTCTTTAGCTTTTGCCATAGATCCTTTCATCCCCTGAGATCCATCTGTTAAAAACAATTCTGCACCATAAGCTTTTAATAATGTTCTCCGTTCGATGCTCATGGAATCTGGCATAGTAAGTATTAAACGATACCCTTTAGAGGCGGCAATAAGTGCTAAACCAATACCAGTGTTCCCACTAGTAGGTTCAATAATAGTTGATCCTGGTTTCAGTAAACCACGCTTTTCGGCATCTTCAACCATGGCTTTGGCGATTCGATCTTTAACACTCCCGGCTGGGTTATACATTTCAAGTTTAGCTAGTATTGTTGCTTTAAGGTTGTATTTCTTCGCAAATCCCGTCAGTTTTACCAATGGAGTATTTCCAACCAGCTCGATCATATTTTTATAAATTTTAGTCATTCTTCACTCCTCCACTATAGGACTAGTATACGTCGAAAAGATAATATCGGACACTACTGGGAAAAATAATAGATTGCTTCTGCTTATATAATCGATGATTTGTATAGGTCCTTTATACTACAGGTATAAAAAACACCCTCTCCATTCTAAGGAATATCAATGATTTCAACCACATAAAAAGAGCTCTAACTCGCATATTAGTAGCGAATCAGAGCTCTCTATGGTGTACACTACAAATTAGTCTAGAATTTCGTGTAGTTCCACGTCAAAAATTAACATGGTGTTTGGAGGAATCATTTCGTTACCAGCTGCACCATAAGCAAGATCTGGGTGAACGTAGAAACGATAATGGCTTCCTTCGTTCATGAGCTTCACACCTTCTATAAAGCCTGGAATAAGGTTTGAGATGGTAAAGACTGAAGGTTCTCCACGGCTATAGGAGTTGTCACCAGTTGAACCGTCAAGGAATGTAATCATATAGTCGAGCTCTACCGTAGAATCTGCGGTGGGTTTAGCTCCGTCGCCTTCGGCGAGAACTTTGTACTGTAAGCCACTTTCTGTTGTTACTACATCTTCGAGAGCTTGGTTTTCTTCAAGGAACGACTCCGCTTCGGCAAGATTCATTGCCATATACTCTTCAACCATGGCTTCATATTCCTGCATGAGTTTTTCTTGATACGCCATGAATAAAGCATCGATTTCTTCCTCAGTATAGGATAACTCAATTTCACTGAAGGCATCGAAAACTCCAGCGTGGAAATTTTCTAGATCAAGAATCAAACCTTGACTCTGTAAATTTAGCTGTACAACATACCCGTACCCATAACTAAAACGATCTAGGAATGTAGAAAATTCAGCAACTGGATCTTCCTCGCCATCTTCCAAATCAGCTTCTGTTATGACTCCATCAAGGAAATCTTGGTATGTTAAGAATGAGTCATAAATTTCATCTTCAGAAATGAGTGGTTCTACATAATTGTAGAAATCACTAGAGCCCCGAATGAATTGGTTAGAGTTAAGGGATAGTCCCTGCTCAACCATATTGTTACCGAGCAAATGACCGTAGACATAAGCAAATTTCTGATCAAGATCAGCATCGGTGGCTGAAGCCGGAGGTGCGGTATCAATCACAACGGTCTCTGGTTCAACTTCTTCAATTGGAGTTGAGACTACAGTAGGTTCGGCAGGGGCTACTGTAGAGACTTCAGTTGGGGTGGCGGGGATAGGTTCCGGTGCTTGTGCTTTAGTAGTACAAGAGATAATAAGAATGCTGGCAAATGCCAGTAGCGCAAATAATGAGATTTTTTTCATGAATCCATACTCCTTGGAAAATTTAATTGAAAATTTATCACCCTTCCAATATCTCTTGATATGAGCAGATAGTCAACAGTGAAACAATTTCTCACCATGGAAATAGGTCCAAATTAGAGCTGTGTGAGTGTCTCCCGTAATAAATCGGGTTTATTGGTAGTAATAAAGTCAATCCCCATCCGAGCCAGACTTTTCATGGTACCAGTATCATCGACAGTCCAAACACCTACACCCAGGCCCTTCTTTCTAAACTCATCCAGTAGTACTGGAGAGAGATACCTATAATGTATTCCTACGTAATCAACGCCGAGGGATGCGATATCTGACGCAATGACTTTTGGGTCACCAGTGCCAACACCCCGCATGTATGTTTTACTAACCAGAGCGCCTAACGTTATGTTAGGCTCCAATTTACCCACTGTGGCAAGTGTTGGAAAATCAAATGAGATCACGATTGAGCGCTCGGTAAGCTCTCGGTCTTGTAAGAAATGTACTAAATTTTTTTCAATATCTGCATAGCGTGAACCATCTTCTTTCATCTTTATTTCAATTTGATAGTACACTGGACGTACAGCTTTTTGTTCAACCAAATCGACGACCTCTGCTAAAGTTGGAATCTTTTGAAATCCGAAGGCATGCCCCTTCTCATAGGTTGCCGCTGCATCAAAAGTAGCAAGAGTTGCCGCATCGTAGTCACTGATTGCGCCTGGTTGCCCTGTAGTGCGTGCAAGAAGGGGATCGTGGTTTACCATCAAAACTCCATCTTTGCTCAGATGGATATCAAACTCCACCATGTCGGGATTATGTTCTAAGCCCTTTTCAAAAGCGGCTAGAGTATTCTCAGGACCCAAAGCAGCGCCACCACGATGGGCTACAATGCTGGGTAACTCGTCATAGCTTTCCATGCTTAGGCAGCTAGAGGTGAAGAGTGCAATCGTTACTAATGAGGTGACCACTACTAGACGCATACTAATCTTACTTAAATAATTCATACTATCCTTTGATTACATCGGCGATAATGTTTATGTTTTTCACAAATTTGTCGCAACCTTTTTAGTGAGCGAAAACCATAAAGATTCAACTAATTTTACCGTAGTTCGCTTTGCCTCAACCATGAGATAATCAATAGTTTTCTTAAGCGATGATTGAGTTGGAGATGTGTTTGTTGTACTAGTAGGAGTATAGCTTTCAGCACTGTAGGCTAAACGTTCTTCTTTAGAAAGTCGTAATTCTTGCATATCCCAATCTTCATAGGCATAATTGGCCTCTAAGACTACTTCTTCATCATCGGGTAATTGAGGGAAAAAATCTATGCCTGAGATAGCTTCTATTTCATCGACCGAGGTGGCAAATGTGGAAAGATCTTTTTTGGATCCTGCGTTGGGCAAAAGGAACCCAATTGCTTTTTTATCGGGTTCATTATAATCAAGAATGACTTTATAGTAGTAATTAGGGATTGAGACCTTGTTTTTCCCGATTGTCTTATAGGGGCCATCGGATAAGATCGGCCCTGTGACAACATGGACTGCTTTTTCAGTAGTTGCTAGGTTCCTGACTGTCGCCTCAAGTTTAGCCCAAATACCCCGATTAAACTCAGGGTTTTGGGGGCTCATATTACTCATATAAAAGGAATCTGAAAGAGCTTCTTCAGACCAAACCATATCGGCAGCTGGAGCTAGGTGTCCACGATCATACCCCGATCCACGGTAATCAGCTAAGGTCGCTGACTCGGTTGAAATTGAAGGATCTGGGCGAAAATTATCGCGGCGCTCATACATTCCATGCACTTCATCACGAGTAAGTTCATAAGCTACCCAACGAGGCTGTTCGTGTTCTTCGTCGTACACCAGTGCAAAGCCCGTGTGCACAATGAGTTCGTCGCCCTCTTCTAGGAGAGGAATTTCCAATCCGGCAATAACTCCAGTTTGTCCACCATCTCCATAATACTCTTTTACCGACGGAGTGGTAATCCAAAGAATTATATAAGCGACCAATAAAACAGCCAATAAAATTCCTATTCGTTTTATTAACTTGCGATTTTTCTTACGCATGAGAACACTCCCTAGAATTTGTTTTTTCAGTATAGTAAGAAATCCCTAAGGATACAATGTTTCAGCTATAATGAGTGGAGGAGGATGAAATATATGGATCCAAACGAACCGCATTTATATGGTAAATATTGTCATTCTTGTGGCAAGAGTATCAACAAGCAAGCTGAAATATGTCCCTATTGTGGCGTTCGCGTCGGACCTTTTCCCCGATCTTATGTTGAAGAGCATAGAACTTGGTTAATTGTGTTACTACTTTGTCTTTTTGTAGGATCTTTAGGAATCCATCGGTTTTATGTGGGTAAAAGAGGAACGGCTATTTTGATGCTACTCACCCTCGGAGGATTAGGAATCTGGACTCTTGTTGATCTTATCTTAATTGTTACTGGAAATTTTACGGATGAGGATGGAAACAAAATCTACTGACGTTGCCACTTCTTTCCATAATGGATAACAACAGATGAACAGGCAACTAGAACAATCAGGTCGACCCAGATGGAGGGAGCTTGTTGGATAAACCAAGGATCGCTTGGTAGCGACGAGCCTACATAATTAATAACTAACACCAAAAACATATTGTTGGCAATATGGGCCCCGAAGGCAGCTTCTGTCCCTTCATGGATTCGAGTCATCTCCATAAAAAGATACCCTGATAAAAAATAAAACCCTACAATGGGAAGACTGAAGTTTGCACTTTGAACTTCTAGATTAGCGAGGTGGGCAAGGGTAAAGATTAATCCTGAGATTACACTTATGCCCCATCCTTTTTGTACACGATAGGTCAACATCCGCCAAAGCGTGGTGCGAAAGAGTAACTCTTCTGCAATACATTGGACTGGAGTGAGTACTAAAGCGATGAGGATGAGAAAGAAACGATCTGTTAGGCGGGTAGTGGGATTTCCCATAATGGCCTCTGGCTCAATGATAGCCGTAAAGAAGGTTGCTGCGCTGATTCCTACGAGCCATACTCCAGCTGAGAACCAAAACAGGGACCATCTGAAAGTAGGCGCATTCGTGATATAAGTTTTTATGGTAACTCGGACAGCGATGAGGATGAACAAAATTGTAGCGAGTAATAAGATGACGAAATTAATATGTTGGGTAAGATACGTCACCCATTTTATTGTACTCCACGTACGGTTACGAGTTATTTCTATAGCTAGAAAAGTCGCCCTTCCTCCGACGGAAGTCCAAGTAAGTCCGATAAAGAAAAACCCGACGATCCATTGGGATAGGGTTAACTGTTTACCTACCTTTAATGAGACATTATCTAATCTAAAGTGAGGATTTTGCTCACTAATCATGACTTTGAGTATACCATTAATAATGCTATACTTACCATCATGATTCTTAGAACCGCCGCCGAGATCACAACAACTATCTTTCAAAGCTTAGCTACGCCTAACCTGGTGTGTGTGTTTCCAACTGAAACTGCTCTACGCTTTTGGACCCACGTCTATGTGCGTGATAGTGAGCAAGGTGTGATGCGCCATGATAGTGCTGTGGCCTGGGATACATTTAGAGCTCGTTTCCTCCCTGTTCGCCAAGAATTACCTGTAAATAGTCTCATTAGAGACCTATTTGCTTTGCAGTTTTTACGTGATAAGGGAGAATCGGCATCATTACAGTGGTTTCGTTACCCTTCTTTTCCAGAAGCTCTAGAAAATCTAGCTTCTGCTATAGCTCAGCTTATACCCCACCTTGATGAAATCGAGCGTATGCGTAATCAGCGTCCAGAAGAATATGGACGTATACCTAGCGCTTATTGTGCCGATGTAGCCCGCCTTGGGGTAGCCTATCGCAAATTTCTGGAAGAAAGAAATCTCTACGAACCTCGATTCTTACACCCCTCAATTCAATCCTATAAGGGAAATGAGGGGGTTCGTTATCGGGTGTTCTTCCCTGAAGTATGTAAAGGGTGGGAAGAATTCTCTCATATGGAGTCGTTTCCTGATTGGATAGAGACCTGTTCTATAGGTGAACTAGATACAAAAACTTCTTTGCACCTCTATCCTAATGAGTTGATGGAGTTACGCGCACAATTGAATACTATACAAACTCTCTATTCAAGTGGAGTTGATCTTAATGATATCATGATAACGGTGGGGGAGTTGGAACGTTTACGCCCCTACCTCGAACATGAAGCTGCATTGCGTAATATTCCTCTGGCGATTATAGAACGAGTTTCTCCTCTCCAGTATCCACCGGGGAGGTTTTTGCAGCTGCTTCAAGACGTTGCTTCCCACAGTTTTTCCCTCTCAGCTATGAAGGCGTTACTATTAGATCCTCAAATCCCTTGGAAAGATCCTGCTATCCACCGTGCTTTAATTAAAAGAGGAGTTGAGTTACATGTTGAACAAGGAACGCAACATGGTAGAGTTGACGATTGGAGCCAAAAGTTATCCTCTGTTCACGATTTGGAATTAGAGAACTGGTATAAAGATTTTAAGTCTAAAGTATTGGCTTTGGTCCAGTCTAAAAGCATTACTACTTTGCTTACCGCTTTGTTTAGTTTACAGGGATTGCTCTTAGAAAAAGATAGTTGGCGCCAAGGTGCTTTAACTACTGATCTTAATGCGAGTGTCTATGCTTATTGTATTGAGTTTTTTACCGCGGTTGGACAGGCTATGACGACTTGTGGAACCGAGGAGGTAACGGGTCTTTTTGCCTTTGCTTTACAATTCCTTGATAAACAGAATTATATTGAAAAGGAACGTCCTCCTGGGATTCCCGTCTATGCCTATACTGTTTCGGTTGGGGTGTGTGCGACCCATCATTTTATTCTGGGTTGTACGCAGCGGGCAACTGCAGAGCTAGAAGATTTTCTTCCCCTCCTGCATGAATCATTGTGGCGTGCAGAACCCGAGCAAGATACCAGTGCAATGCTGTTGGCCCATTATAAAGTAGCGGGGCAACACGTCTCCTTCTCGGCTTCAAAAGCCCTCTTCGGAGGTGATAGTGCCTTAGTCCCAGCGTGGTTTATAGAGCACCAGGGTGTACAAGAGCAATTCTTTGATGGCTTTGATGATATGTTCATTACTGAAGAGCTTGCTTGGATGATGCCGTCTACGTCCGATTTTAGAGCTCAACAACACCAGCAGGTGTGGTTTGCACAAGCTCAAGCCACTGCTTATAGGTTCCCGACTTTCGATTTGGCTGAAAGGACACCTGCGTTTCCAGTTTGGGAGCGTGCGTGTAGAAACAAAGGAGCCATAAAACTCTCAGCAACGGCCATTGATAGATTTAGCGAGTGTCCCATGAAGTGGGCGGCAACTTACCTTTTTGGAATCCGAAAGGGTTCCTATGATGCTGAGGTAATCGATCATGCTGCAATAGGGGTTGTTTTACACGATATATTGGCCTCTTTTTTCCAAGAAATACAACGTGTATCCAAAGAATATAATCAAGCCTTGGGGGAGCAATACAAAGATATCCTGGTTACGATTGCAGAAAATAGATTTGCTCGATATCGTAAAAGTCCAGCGGCCCCATCACCCACGACTATGTACTACATCACTACGCGCTACCTTGCAGAATTAGAAGCAATTATTAAAGCTGAGGGTAAGACGTTTGACAGCTGGAGTAGTGAAAGCTTTGAAGCCCATCTTGAAAAAGAATACCCACAAGACGCATATCTTTTGACCGGCCGTATTGACCGCATCGCTAGATATACACAGAATGATAAGCCTCCCATGGTTGCCGTCATAGATTATAAGAAGAGTTTTGTAGGTTCTCGTAAAAAGTATGATGAGGCTATGCCCTCTTGTCAGTTGCCCCTCTATGCTAAGCTCGTACGCGATGCAACGCAATTATCGGAAGTTGCTATCGGAGCTTTCTACGATATTGGAAAAGGTTCGTACCATCTCATATGGAAAGAAGACGAGCCGGAGCGCCGCGATAGGATGATCACAGAGCTCGAAGAGATCATTCAAAACATGCTAAAAGATCTTCATACAGGAAAATTGGGAGCAACCCCATCTTCTCAAGCCTGCCTCTATTGTGATTTTCGACAACTTTGCCGTCGGAGGTACACGTTGCCATGATTGCTGACGAGACCTTCCAAGAGATGATGCTGAAATTAAACGATCCTCGCCAGCAAGAGGCAATTTTCTGCGATACCAACTGTGTGGTTACAGCGGGAGCTGGCTCGGGAAAAACAACGGTTCTCTCCTATCGGTTTTTACGATTAGTTATTGAAGGCAAGGCCCATGTCGATGAGATTCTCACCTTAACCTTTAGCCGCATGGCGGCAGCTGAGATGCATAATCGGATACATATGCGTTTACTTACATTTGGTGATGACCGTGAGATTAACAATGAATTAACCCGGTTCAGTGAAGCGACAATCTCCACGATTGATGCTTTCTGTAACCGTATTGTAGCCTCAGATCCTACTCGTTATGGCCTAAAAGTCGACTTTATGATGGACGAGGAATCAAATCGCGAAATGGCTGGTGAGTGTTCACGCGCTCTGTTTGATGAATTGAAGGGACACCCCGGTCTTAATGCCCTCGCTAGCTTTTACCACCCTGAGGACTTAATTGATAAGTTTTTTGTGGGTATTGCCTCTAGCCATTTCCACCCCTCCTCATCTTTTAATGGCTCCCAGATGGCTGCGTTAGTAGAAAAGTACATCTATGGTATCTATCAGCAACACATAGAGCAGGTGCTTGAAGCCTTTGAAGTTATGAAGATGATAGATGGAACAGGTAAGCAGTTCGCCTCTAACCTCGAATCTGCACATCTTATCACAGAGCAACGTGATCATCTAAAAGCTCCCTCTGATTTTTCCGTAGCGCTGGAAATTTTGGAAACAGTAGGAACTCGGAAATGTACCAGTAAGAAAGATTTTGCAGCGGTGTGTAACGAACAGGTTGCTCTAGTGCGAGAAGCACTCCCTTTAGCTCTAGCGGCCTGTGCTGCACTGCGTGAAAAGGAGACGATTGGTGAAATTTATGAGGTGTTGGACCTTTATTTCCAACGGTACCTAGAACGCAAGCGAGCTACAGGAATCCTTACCTTTGGTGATGTGGCCCATATGGCCCGTGATATCCTGATTCACAACCATGCAGTCAGGCGTTATTACCAACGTAAGTTTCGTTACATTATGGTTGATGAATTCCAAGATACTAACCAATTACAAAAAGATTTGGTCTATCTCCTTGCCCAGCATCCCCAGAGCATACAGGAGGGGGTTCCTGCGGCAAAAGAGTTGCAAAAAGATAAGTTGTTCTTTGTTGGTGATGAAAAGCAATCTATCTACCGTTTTAGAGGGGCTGATGTAAGGGTTTTTAAAAAGCTTGGTCAAGAAATTGTAGAGGCAGGTGGACGTCGCATTGTCCTAAATCGTAACTATCGTAGTGAGCCTGTGTTAGTTAATTTTTTCAATACGGTTTTTGAAAAGGTTATGGGTGGTGCACACCAGTTGTATGAAGCTAATTTTGAGCCGCTTGAATCGCGAGCTGCACATGCCGGTGTTCAACCACGGATAGAGCTCTTATTCAAAGAACTAGAAGCTACTGAAGCGGATGATGAGCAAGGGACTGCTGCCCAGGCAGAAGCTTATGCATTAGCGCAATTGATTAAACGGATGACTGAAACCGATGATTATCTTATTGGTGAACGCGATAAGATGGTTCGTAGGCCTAATTTTGAAGATATCGCGATCCTTTTTAGAACCGGTTCGAATCAATTGCATTACGAGAAAGCATTACGAATAACTGGGATCCCGTACACACTCTCGGCAGTGCAATCTCTATTTTTAGAGGCTCCAGCCAATGATATCTACCAAATGTTACAGTTGCTAATCTATCCCGAGGATAGATTAGCCTTTGCGGCAACGCTACGATCCCCATTCTGCCGTCTCTCGGATGATGCATTACTGACTATCTTGGATAATGAAGATACTGAAGCATTTAGTAATCTCTCCCCTTATGCAATTGGTACAATTGAACAGGAAAAATATAATTCTTGTAAACAACTCTTTCAAAGACTAGCTATTAAGGCCCAAACTGGTTCAATTGCAAGTTTAGTTTCGTTTCTCTGGTATGAAGGGGGGTATCGGTACCATCTGCTTCGCGATTCGCTCTACCAAGTCTATCTTGAGCACTTTGATTTCCTGCATGAATTAGCCCTGCGCTTCGATATTCGCCATAAGGGTCTTCCCGAATTTCTCGATTATCTTCGACCGCGTTTAGGACAAAAAGAGAAGTTAGACGAAGTGGAGCCATTACGTGCAACCTCGCGGGGGGTGCAAATTATGACGGTCCATAAATCCAAAGGGTTGGAGTTTCCAATTGTCATTTTAGCTAATATGGGGAGCTCTTCGCTTAGTGCACAAACTCCGCCCTATCACGAGGTAGAGCAGGAGGGGGATCCTTTACTTGTTCCAACCCATATGCATACCTATAACTCGGTCAGAAATGTGCTCTATGAAAACGATAAACCAACCTTACAAGCCATGGAGACAGCAGAAATGAAACGGCTCTTTTACGTTGCTCTTACCAGAGCCGAGAGTCACTTAATCCTTTCAGGTTGTGAGAACACGAGAAATTTAGGGGAGTCAGCTATGGATAAGAACTTTCTAGCCTTGTTTTTACACAGTACTCAGGCACGAGAGACCCCCCAGATATTAGGTGATAATTTTGCATTGCGAACAATAGAAGACATTTCGGAAGCTGAGTTACGAACCCATATTTCTCGGCAGAAATTAGCTACTACAACCAGCCAGATGGAAGCCGCGTATGCCGATCCTGTCCCTAGTAGAATAGCTCTGAGCTCCTCATTCAGTGTAACCCAATTAGTACCGACGGTAGCGCAAATGGGGATAGATTCTCTCCCTGCAGTTCCAGCCGACTCACTGATAGAGGAGTTCTCCATAGCTGCTCTATTTGGGACCTGGTGCCACAATCTCTTACAGGTTGCAATAAAGGAGCTAAAGAAGGCTGAAATTCCCAAAGTGACATTGTTAGATAGTAGCGCGTGTATGCCCAAAGAATTCTTACAGTATCCCCTTACAAAAAGAAACTTAGCCGTCATAGGTGAGTCGGTACTCCAGTTAGTGCAGAATTTCCTCTCTTCTGAATTATTGCAAACCTTACTCAACGCTAATCCGCTGAGTATAGAAAGCGAAGTAGGCTTCGCCTATCGTTCAACAGTAGAGTATAATACACAGGCTGTTGTGCATGGTTCAATAGACTTGCTTATCCGGTATTCAGAGTGTATTCGAATTATTGATTTTAAGACTGATGTGTTTTTGATTCCAGATCAACATGCGTTACAACTGGCTATGTATCGTGAAGCCATGGAGAGATTGTACCAGCTACCCGTCTATTCAACTCTGGTTTATTTACGTGATGTCGAATATGTCCAATGGCTTAATTGAGTGCTTTAACAGCCTCAATAATAGATGTGAGCGCATCTTCAAGGGCCTGTGGAGATGTCCCATAATTGAGCCGGACAAAGTGGAAGTAATCTTGGCCAAACCACGTGCCATCGTTCATTGCAATACCAGCGCGTTGCCCAAAGAATCGTGATAATAATCCCCCTTCTACACTAGTACTCGACTGATAGAGATCAGGATTTCGTTCAGCATCTTTTTCAACCCGGCTATAGATTGCGCTGCAATCAATAAGGCCGATAAATGAAGCTTCAGGGGTGATAAATGTTAAGCCAGTATTACTTTCTTGTAACCGGAAGGCGACACGATGAGCTTGTTTGGCTAAGAACTTATTCAGTTGCATCAACCACTCATACCCACCTTTATAGGCGGCTAAGGCCGTCACACTAGCTAGAATATCGGGAGAGCTGTGTAAGGCTCGCATACGCTTAGAAAATTGTATTTTCATTGCTTGCGTTGAGCACACAACTGTTGAAAAGTGTTCTCCAGCAATGTTGAAGGTTTTAGAAGGGGCGATGCAGGTGGCACATGTAATACCATAGTGGTCAGCTATAGTGCCAAAAGGAATATGGGTTGCTGTAGGGAAGGCAAGATCGGCATGGATTTCATCACTAACGATTGTGGTGTCAAACTTAGCTGCTATTTCAGCAATTGCAGATAACTCTTTCTCAGTAAAAACTCGACCAGAGGGGTTGTGAGGGGAGCAGAATAGCAAGAGAGGGTTTTGAGGTATCTCTAGTAGTTTTCGTAAACTCGTGAAATCGAGGCTGAAATGGGCTTGCTTCGCATCGTAGTGCATGGGCCATGGTATGAGAGTTCTGCCTAAGCCTTTAATAATAGTAACAAACGGTTTATAGGCCGGCATGGGAACGACAATACCTTCCCCTTTCTGACTATAAAGTTCAATTAAGGTGGCAATTGAAGCTAACATTCCGGGTGAAGAGGCCATAAATTTAGGATCTACATGCCATTGATGCCTTTTCTTGGTCCAAGCCGCAATAGTCTCTTGGAGAGTCGCCAAGCGGGGATACCCCAACACTCCATGGGTAATTTGATCTTGAAGGGCCTCTAGGACTGCCGGAGGGGCTTTGAAGTCCATGTCAGCTACCCAAAAGGGTTTCGCTTCACCGTTATTACAAATACTGGCAATAGCCTCTTTGTCCCATTTTACTGAGAGGCTGTTACGGCGATCAATAGGGGTAGTAAAATCAAATTGTTCCATATCATTTTTCCTGTGAAATAAAAGTAGTCGGGGGCGTATACCAGCTGTAACCACGAAGTGGTGTACGTTGGAGTCTAATCGCCTGTTCTGGGCAATGGTGATAACAGGCAAAACATTGTTCACAGCTATGGAGGAATATTGGTCGGTTTCTCTCCATCACTATATTTTGGACTGGGCACACTTGTGCACAGATTCCACACTCAGTACATTGGTCAGTAATAAGGAAGTTTTTATCCTTTTGGCCCCTTTTAGACAATGAATTTTGCCAGATGCCTTGCAGCAACCGTGTAAAGGGGAGCCGTATAGCGACCTTTATATCTTGAGCTTGTAAACGGGTGCTAATTGACTCAATTTTGGAGCCTATTTTAGCATGTATGCTTTGTTGTTTCTTTTCCTGTGGAATTTTAAATAGAGGAATGTAGGTGTCTACCATGGTGATAGTATCAACGTAGCTAGGTGCATACCCCGCCTCAGCGAGCAGACGATCGGTAATGCTGGGGGCATAGAAGGGGAGTCCTCCGTGAGTGAAGATGATAAAAAGGTAGTCGATTTCTAAAGCAAGATTCTTGAGAGTTTCACTGATTAGGGTACGGACAACAGCTGGAGGACCAAAAAAGTAGATAGGGAAGACTAACCCGAGGGTATCTATATCAGAGAGTAGTTCAGGATTTTTGATAACTTCAGGGATTGCCAGAAGCTGGTCATACCCTAATGTTACATGCAAATCTTGGGCTACGGTTTTAGAATTTCCTGCACCGCTGAACCAACAAATTGCCGATTTCACGAGGCAAACTCCTTTGCATCGATAGATGCAATAATTGAGCAGACAGCCTCTATGTCATCTGCATCTAAATCTAGGTTAGTCACTAGTCTAACCGATGCGCCAGAACCTGAACAGAGAATTCCTTTTGCAGATAAAATTGAAGCAACTTTTGAGCCACGTAATGTCGGCACTGAGAAAAAGATAATATTAGTTTCCGTCTCATCTACGTTCACCTGGGCCCAGTCTGTTTGAGCTAACGTGTGGGCAATTTGTTTAGCATGCGCATGATCTTCTGCTAAGCGTTTAACATTGTGCTCTAGAGCATAAATTCCACCTGCAGCTAAAATTCCGGCTTGGCGCATCCCTCCACCTAACATTTTACGAATTGAACGTGCTTTTTGTATAAACTCGTGAGTACCACACAAAACGCTTCCCACCGGCGCTCCTAATCCTTTGGAGAGACAGAAGGTGACGGTATCAGCGGTACTGGCAATATTTGAGATATCAATACCGGTGGCTACTGCAGCATTGAAGAGGCGGGCTCCATCCATATGGACGGCAAGATTATAATGTTCTGCTAACGCCTTAATAGCTTGCAAGGTTTGTAGCGGGTAACACACTCCACCAATCGTATTTTCCACTTCTATTACAGCTGTACGGGCCAAATCATAAGCTTTTGGCTTAATGAGGGGCTCTAGGATAGGGGCTGTAAGAAGGCCACGAGGTGTGTTGACGGCGATAGGGATTGCCCCCGCAATACTAGCCATTGCACCAACTTCATGTTGGATTATATGACTTTCGCTGTGGGCCAGGACTTCGCTTCCTCGACCGGCGAGGAGGAAGAGGGGGATCAGGTTTCCCATGGAGCCCGAAGTGACAAATAAGGCCGCCTCTTTGCCTACACGTTCAGCTGCCATAGCTTCTAGTCTATTGACAGTAGGATCTTCGAAATATACATCATCACCGACTTCAGCCTTGGCCATGGCCTTACGCATAGCGCTGGTAGGTTTAGTTACGGTATCGCTTCTCAGGTCATAGGTTCTCATGTGAGACCTCCTTTGAAATTTGGTTAAGTAATGTGAAAAAGGTGGGGAAAGTAACCGCAACGGCATCAATTGAATCAATAGTAACTGGGTGTGTAGAACCCAGCGAGGCAATTGCCATTGCCATAATGATACGATGATCACCAAAGCCTTCACAGGAACCTCCCGCGAGGCCTCCATTGCCGTAAATGATTAAGGCATCTTCTTCCTCTTCGATTGTTGCTCCGAGAGCTACAAGGTTTTTACGCATGCTTGCGATACGGTCAGTCTCCTTGATACGAGCCTGAGGAACATTGATTAACATTGTTTTCCCTTGTGCATAGCAGGCGGTGACGGCAAGCACAGGAAGAGCATCGGGCATGGCATTGAGATCAAACACTCCGCTTTGTAACTTTCCTTTACCTGGACCACATACACGGACACTTGTTGAATCCACCCACGTAATCGAGCATCCCATGCTTTCTAATATAGGGAGAATTTCTTTGTCCCCCTGACTATCATCGGGGTCTAATCCTGAGATTGTAACACATCCGCCGGCCACAGCTGCTCCGCAAAAGAAGAATGAGGCTGATGAATAATCTCCCCAAATGGTAGTTTCAAAGGGGAAATAGTGTTGTTTGCCTGCAATTGAGAACAAATCCATTGCAGAAGAGCTCTCATACGATATACCTAGATTTTCAAGCCATGCAGTGGTCATGTGGACATAGGGACGTTCATTTAAGAGTGGAACATGAATGGTGCTCTTGTCCGTGCCTAAAGGGCAACCCAAAAGTAATGCCGAAAGGTATTGACTGGTATGGCACTCTAGGGTGGTTATTCCCCCAGTAATGGGACCTTTGATAGTAAATGGGGGGTAGCCAGGGCGAGAGGCCTCAACTTCTACCCCTAGATCTGTAAGAGCACGAAGGAGTTCACCCAGTGGACGATTTTGCAATTGCTCATCACCAGTAAAGGTTACAGGGCGAGCAATTGAGGCTGCTAAGCCAGTTGCCAAATAGAGGGTAGTGCCAGAATTGCCACAATCTACTGTGATGGAATCGGGGAACATCTCAGGAGCTACAACCAGCAACGAGTCATCTGCAAGAGGTGTTATTTGAGCACCAAAAGCACGGCAGACTGTAATGCAAGAGGTGGTATCTTCGCTTTCAAGTGCATTATGGATAATACTTTTTCCCTTCGCAAATGTAGCAATCAACAAGGCGCGTATAGTTTGTGACTTCGAAGCCACCATCGTAATGTGTCCTGCTACAGTCTTAGGATAAAGAGTCTTACTCATGAGGCGACTATAGCCGTTTTTTAGACAGAGTTCAATGCAGGAGCTAGAGAAAAAGAGAGCCCCCAACTCCAGTTGGGGGCTGATAACTTACATTTTTCAGTGAAGTCTACTTGAGGTAGACATCCTTAAGTGGGTGATAGTCCATGGTATTTGTATACCAACCACCCCACTTGGTGGTATCAATCATGTTGTTCGTGGTGTAATAATAAATATTCATGACAGCTTGATCTTCGTTGACCATGATGTCTTCAGCTTGCAAGAGGACGTCCATACGATCTGCGCCACTCATGGTTGCTGCTTCCTTCACAAGGATGTCATAAACTTCATTGGAATACTTTCCACCGTTCATCCCACCACCGGTGATAAACATATCGAGGAAGGTGTTTGGATCTTGATAGTCGCCTACCCAACCAGCTCTGGCAATTTGGAAGTCACCAGTATTACGGTTAGAAAGATAGGTTGCCCACTCTTGGTTTTCAAGCTCAAGGGTGACATTCAAGTTCTTCTTCCATTCCTGTTGGAGGAACTCTGCAATAGCTTTGTGAGCATCGCTGGTGTTATAGAGGATAGTGGTTTTAGGGAAGCCAACACCGTTAGGATAGCCGGCATCTGCCAAGAGTTTCCGGGCAGCAACGATATCATAAACAGGTTCGCCCAAACTAGCATAACCAGCCATCTCAGGAACAATACCCCATGCGGGGATCTGCCCACCACGGGTTACTTGATCGACCAATGCCTGGCGGTCAAATGACATGGCAAGAGCTTTTCTTACGCGTACATCGTCGAAAGGAGCCCTTTCTGTCTGGAATACATAGTAGTAGGTGGCTACTTGTGGAGCTTTGTGATAATCACGGCGTAATGATGCAGCATCAAGTTGGTCGAGAGGAATGGTAGTTACCCAGTCGACTTCACCATTGAGATACATGTTATAGGCGGTGTTATTGTCGTCAATCGCATAGAAGACAGCTTCATCAAGTTGTACAGCGTCTTTGTCCCAATAGGTTGGGTTAGGTACTGCTTTTATATAAGATTGTGGTACCCATTCTTTAAGAATGTATGGCCCGTTACCTACAAAGTTTTCGGGGAGTGTCCACTCAGCACCATATTTTTCAATGGCATGTAGAGGAACTACTGCGAAAGAGTAGTGGGCTAAGGCGTCAATGGCGTACGGAAGAGGACCAATGAGATCCATCTGGAAGGTGTTTTCGTCAAGAGCACGAACCCCTACAACGTCTTTGCCAGCGACACCAGCATTATACTCTTCTGCTCCCTTGAGGAACATTGCTGGGAACCATGCATAAGGGCTAGCTGTTTCTGGGTTAAGTTCTCTTAGCCAAGAATCGACTACAGTTTGTGCCGTAATTCTTACCCCATCACTCCAAACAGCTTCGCGGAGGTCAAAGGTATATTGTGTGCCGTCTTCACTGGCCGTCCAGCTTTTTGCTAGTCCGGGGATAGCTCTTGCTGTTTTTGGATCGTACGCTACTAAGCCTTCAAAAATAGTTTCGTAGATGCGATGCTCTGGTACACCTTGAATTTGGTGTGGGTCGAGACTTTCAGGTTCAGCACCATTGACCAATCTAAAGACAACTGCATCTTCAGCTGGTACAGCCGGAGCTGGGGCTGGAACTACAGGTGCAGCTTCTGCTTTTTTCTCTGGAACTGGAGCAGCGGCCGGTTTGGTCACTACTGGTGTTTCAACCTTGGCGGCTTCTTCTTTCTTTCCACAGGAAATAAATAAGGCACCGACAAGGAGAATAACTAAAGTAATTGATAGAACTTTTTTCATATACATATCTCCTTATGAAATATAAGCG
>CAZGDR010000025.1:0-27189 GCA_964524755.1 uncultured Spirochaetaceae bacterium | reverse complement strand
CTCCTTTGGTTTACCGATACCAGATAGTTCGATTGGAACGGTATTGGCGTGGGCTCATTCCCATAACTTTTCTAAATTGGCGGCTAAAGTAATTAGCATCGTTGAACCCAGTAGTCTCAGCAATCTCACTGATTGAAAGGGCACTAGAGCGAATAAGCCGACAGGCGTATTCTATGCGACGTTGGATGTGAAATTCAACTGGTGATAACCCTGTAGCACCTCGGAAATGACGATTAAGGGTACTAGATGACATATTGGTGATTCCCATCAACTCTTGCGTGCTCACCGGTCGGTCCAAATTTGATTCTAGAAAACTTAACGCATCTGCTAAGCGCATCATGGTTTGTCTATCTTTATGGGGATGATCAGCTTCAATGCGAAACAGGATAACCAATAAATGTATAAAATAGGCGAACGCTAAACTTTTAGCACCGATATCATTCTCCATCGAGTCGATCTCTTTCACCATCGCTTCTAATAAAGGAAGGATCTCGGCAAGCTGGGTCGGAGTAAGTTGCAGAAGTGTAGCCAATCCAGTGTCGTTTCGATAATTAGGCTCTATTTTCAACAGGGCATGGTACCCTGGCATGTTACGTAAATCGTAAAACGAATCATCGATTATTTTATTGTCAAACATCAGGTTAAAAAGACGTAGATCTTTTACATCTTTATACCCATGTTCCATACCGGGAGGAATGACAAATACGTGACCTGGGAGGAGCAAAAATGAATTCGTACTGGTGAAGTGAGTTCCTTTACCTGAAATAATGACTACCAATTCAAAAAAATCGTGGCTATGGAGAGGATAGGGGAGTTCTGGATCTCTTTCAATGATCTTCATTTTGAAAGATGGATCGTAAAAATAGTCCGAAGCGAGTAGTTTTAGGTTCATAATGATAAAATAATGCTAAAAGATGGCCATTTTGTCAAGGCGTGATTGGAAAAACCGGGTTATCATACTTTCAGAGATAAATATATCAGGAGGAATGTATGGGAACGCAAGCCTATGAACTGGCACAAAAAGCTTATGCGAAAATAGGGGTAGATACCGAAGCTGTAATTGAAAGTCTTGGATCTATACCCATATCTATTCATTGTTGGCAAGGCGATGATGTCGGTGGTTTTGAACGCCCCGGGGCAACCCTCGGTGGTGGTGGCATTCAAGTTACAGGAAATTATCCTGGCAAGGCCCGTACAATTGAAGAGCTCCGCCAAGATCTGGAGAAGGTCTATTCGTTAGTTCCCGGTCCCCATCGTTTGAATCTTCACGCCAGTTATGGTGAATTTGGTGGGGAATTGGTAGACCGTGATGCGATTGAAGTGAAACACTTCGCTGGTTGGGTCCAATGGGCCAAGAAACTAGGAATTGGCATTGACTTCAATGGCACCTATTTTAGTCATCCATATGCCGATGATGGATATACGTTAGCTAGTAAAGATCCTAAAATTCGTAAGTTCTGGATTGAGCATGGCAAACGTTGTCGTCTTATTGCGGCTTGGATTGGTGAGCAAATGGGGACTCCTTGTATTTTGAATACTTGGGTTCCTGATGGTGCTAAAGATCTCACCGTCGATAAGATGGGATATCGTCGTCTCTTAAAAGAATCCCTGGATGAAATTTTTGAAATTTCTTATCCTAAAGAGCACATGCGGGATGCTATCGAGACAAAACTATTTGGCATTGGCAGCGAAGCCTTTGTTGTCGGTAGCCATGAGTTCTATATGAATTATGCTGCTCGTAATAACAAGATGCTCTGTATCGATATGGGGCACTTCCATACTGGTGAAGATGTCTCTGATAAAATTTCTTCGATCCTCCTTTTCCAAGATGAGGTATTACTCCACGTCAGCCGACCTATGCGCTGGGATAGTGACCATGTCGTCTTATTTACCGATAAAGTACGCAACATGGCTGAAGAGTTAGTACGTAGTGGTAAATTGGAGAAGGTCCATATCGGACTCGACTACTTTGATGCTTCGGTTAACCGAGTAGGGGCTTGGGCTACAGGTGCCCGTTCAATGCGTAAGGCTCTCCTTTACGCCTTATTAGAACCCCATGCCAAATTGGTTGAATTAGAGACCGCTGGTGATGGATATGGCAAAATGGGCATGTTAGAGGCGTTGCACACACTTCCTTTTGGAGCAGTGTGGAACCGATTTTGTGAAAAATTTGAGGCTCCTGATGATTTTGCAATTATGAAAGAAGTTGCTGCTTATGAAGCGAAAGAACTCAAGGGACGCCAATAATGAAACAACACGATATTACAAAACTGGTTGAAGCCTCTCGTAGGTATGGCGCTGATGCACGATATGTCTTGATGGGAGGTGGTAACACCTCCTACAAGGCCGATGATGTCATGTATGTAAAGGCATCTGGCCATGCTTTAAGTAATATCGGCCCTGATGGATTTGTGGCCATGTCTTTACCGCGCTTAATGAAAATCTGGGATAAATCTTATGCAGAAGATACGGACGAACGTGAAAAAGAGGTCCTAGCCGATATGATGGCAGCAAGGTGTGATGGGGAGACCGCTCGCCCTAGCGTCGAAGCTTTGCTCCATGCAATTATCCCTTTCACCTATGTGATTCACTTGCATCCGGCTTTGGTGAATGGATTAACCAGCAGCCAAAGTGGTCCTGATGCCGCTAAAAATATATTCCCAGAAGCAATTTGGATTCCTTTGGTAAATCCAGGCTATATTCTCGCTAAAACGGTACGTGAAGCGCAGATCCTCTACAATAAGAGTCATGAAAAACCTGCTTCAGTTATATTTTTGCAGAATCATGGGGTGTTCGTTGGAGCAAATTCTTTAAAAGAAATTGATAAGATTTATGCTAACATGATGAAACAACTCGATGCATACATTATTCGTAAACCAATTTTTACTGGTGTAAAAGTTAATCATGAGCGGGTAAAGCTGGTACAAAGAGCAATGGCCACTTTTAATACTAGTAAAGAGACCTATCCCATGGTACTCAATCGTGAGTTGAGCAATAGGATTACCGATAAAGAGGCTTTCTACTCAATTTCTTCGGCTTATACCCCAGATCATATTGTCTATAGTGGGTTTGCACCACTGTGGGTGGAAGAGTCGGTATTTGCATCCTCAAATCCCGTAGAGACCATGATCGCTAAGATGGAAGCGTTTAAAGCAACCCACAGCGTCCCAGCCAAAATTATTGTGGTGCAAAATACCGCTGCCTTTGCAACGAGCGAAGCTGCGTTGATCCTTTTCCTCGATACCTTAAAGGTAGCTGCTTTTACGGAAAGTTTTGGTGGCCCTCGCTTTATGGATGACGATCAAATCGATTTTATCCGAAACTGGGAAGTTGAGAGTTATCGCGCCAAGATGAATACTTGAAACATGTCGCATCGAGTGTAATGTAATGGAGAAATAATGAAAAATCTTGTGTATTATTTAGATAAACCCAAAGGTACGTTCACCCCCGTCGAAGAGACTATCGGGGAGCCTAAAAGGGGCGAAATACGATTAAAGACACTGCGGACCTCGGTTTGTCAATCTGATGTAGTGATTTATCAGCAGGGATTAGCCCGTGTAAAACAATGGCCGGCGCTCTTATTACATGAAGCTAGCTGCTTGGTAGATGCTGTAGGACCTGGTGTGACAAAATTTAAAGTAGGTGATCTCGTCGGACTAGGTTGTGATATTCCCTGTGGGGATCGCGCTTGTATCTATTGTGGTGATGAAGGAACCGGGGATTGGACTAGTTGTCCCAACACCCAAGCTACAGGGCATGAATTCCCTGGATTTACCAGACAATATGCTATATTACCCGATTGGTTTGTTGAACTAGGACCCATATTCCGTTTCTCTGACCACGTCTCCCGTGACGATGCCTGCCATATTGAACCACTCGCATGTACGCTAGAGGGATTAACTCGAGTTAATAATTGCATTGAAAACCGGGTGGTGGTTATCATCGGTTCGGGCTCACAGGGTGTGTACGCTATGCAAGTAGCCTTATCGATGAATGCCCGCAAGGTAATTTTGGTTAACCGCGGAGAAGCACGTTTAGAGCGAGTTCTTAAAGATTTTAATGATCCACGTGTGGTTGGTTTTAAATGGACCGACGATGTTCACACTAAGGTCATGGAGGCTTGTAAACCCTTTAATGAACCCCATTTTATTATGATCACGGCGTCAGCAGAACAAGCCTACCGCTTAGGGATCAGTTTAATGGGGTACGGAACTGTCCTTGATGCGCATGCAGGGGTCAAAGGAGCTTCTGGTAAACCAAAGATTATGCATGAGATCGATTTGAATCAGGATATTCACTATAAGCTCCAGTGTTACCAAGCAACTCACGGCTCTTCACAGCGGGGAGTACAGATGGCGGGCCAACTTATCGACGATGATAAATTGCCACTGCTTGGAAGAATGACTTACGACTCAGAACGTTTTGGTCATACACAAATAAAAGAAGCTATAACTCGTGCTGCGGACAAAGATAGTCTTAAAGTGATTATCGACTGGGAGCGTGAAGTATGGTAAAAGCACTGGTATTAAAAGAAAACGGTGTGCTTGAGTATCAAGAGCGTGAATTCAAGCGAGAACATAAAGAAAACGTTTTAGTAAAAGTTGCTTTTGCCGGTATTTGTGGTTCCGATATTCCACGTGGGTTTGGCAATAAAGCCTATTTTTATCCTTTAGTGATGGGCCATGAGTTCTCAGGCGTAGTCGAAGAGGCTCCCGTTGACTCAAAGTTTAAGAGCGGGGATCGCACAGTAATTTACCCCTTACTTCCCTGTTATGTATGTGAGCCTTGTAGTACCGGAGATTATGCCCAATGTGAAAATTATGACTACTTTGGTTCACGCCGAGATGGAGGGTTTGCCTCGTACGTAGAAGTGCCTGAAGCAAACCTCTTTCTCGTTCCAGATGGGGTTAGCCTGAAATCGGCGGCAATGACTGAACCTTGTGCTGTGGCTTTACATGGGGTGAATAAATTGAATATTACTCCAGGCATGAGCGCTTTAGTGTTAGGTGCCGGAGCTATTGGAAATATGACGGCGCAATGGTTGCGCTTAAAAGGGTGCTCAAAGATCTATATTAGTGATATTGACGAACGTAAACTGGAAATAGCACGATCTATGGGCTTTATCCCCATTAATGCGGCAAAAGAGGACACCGTCAAAAAACTCAGAGAATTAGAACCCGATGGTGTCCCCTGTGTCATAGAGGCGGTGGGTATGCCGAAGACGTTCTTGCAGACTATCCAATGCGCAGCGCGTTTTGGAGAGATTGTTTTTATGGGGAATATCCAGGGTACGTTTAGTGTGCCTGAATCAGATTTTACTCATATTCTCAGAAATGAACTCACTATTTATGGCACCTGGAATTCTAAAGTAGAACCCCGAGGCGAGGATGAATGGACTGAAGTGTTGGCTAATCTTGATCAGCAGATTGAAGTTGAGCCGTTGATCAGCCATGTAATACCACTTGCTGAAGGAAAAGCAATGTTTGAGAAAATGGTAAACCGTTCAGAATGGAGTAATAAGGTGTTATTTGCCTTAGAGGAGGATGTATGATAAGACATGCTTTTAAAATGAAGTTGAAAAAAGGTTTTGAGGCGGAGTATAAGGCGCGCCATGATGCGCTGTGGCCTGAAATGCTCAAAGAATTAGAAGATGCTGGGGTTTCTGATTATTCCATATTTTTGGATGAAGAGACAAACACATTGTTTGCCTTCCAGAAACTAAAAAACTACCACACTTCAGACGAACTTCCTCAAAAAGAGATTGTACAGAAGTGGTGGAAACATATGGGCGATATCATGGAGACCAATCCCGACGGCTCTCCGGTATCGATTGATTTGAAAGAAGTTTTCCACATGGATTAGGGGGCTATTATGACTTCACGAGAACGAGTTTTACATGCATTTGGTAAATTACCAGGGAAACCTGATCGGATTCCACTTCAATTTGATCTCTGTCAATCTTTAACAGATCATTTTGCTGAGAAATATTCGATGGATCCAGAATATACACTCTCTTATTATGAAGATTTGACCTATAGAATTTCATCTAATGCCATTCGAACAAAAATGGGATCAGATTGTATTGTTGTAGGTGGGTCGGTAGCTCAGAATTTTGTAGCCAAAGATTGTGGAGATGGCATTACTTTAAATGAGTTTGGGATGAAAATGAAACCAACCTCATTATATGTCGAGGTAGTGGAATGCCCATTAGCCAACGTAGAATCTGAAGAAGATCTCGCTGCCTATAATTTTCCTAACCCCTATGCTCCTGGCCGTTTTCTCGATGCCGAGCGTGATATTGCTCGCTTTGGTAAAGAGTATTTCGTAATTGGGGATGTAGAGCTTTCATTATTTGAACTGGCTTGGCACCTGACTGGAATGGAAAAATATCTAGTTGAACTGGCTATGGAGACTCCTTGGATCACGCGCCTCAACGATATGGTCGAAGAGTGGTCTACGGGATTAGCTCTCTCGCTCATCTCCCGTGGCGTTGATGCTATTTGGCTGGGAGAGGATTTGGGTACTCAGCTATCGATGCTTATTTCTCCCGATATGTGGAGAGAGCACTTTAAATTCCGCTACGAGCGGATGATCAAGAAGATGAAAGCCGCCAACCCTGATGTTATGGTTATTTTCCACTCTGATGGAGCTGTGGCACCTTTAATCGAGGACTTCATTGAAATTGGTGTAGATATCTATAATCCAGTACAGCCCAACGTCCCCGGTTCAGACCCTCAAGAATTAGTTGACAAATATGGTGGCAGAATTAATTTCTTTGGTGGTATTGACCAGCAAGAGCTACTTCCTAGTGGCGACTTTAAGGCCATTGAGGCTGAAATTAACCGTCGTAAAGAGATCATGGGAAAAGATGGTGGCTACCTCATGGCTCCAGCTCACATCATTCAAGCTGATGTGCAACCGGAGACAGTTGAGTTTATGTGTTCGTTATTTACTACCTAGGTAAGGTAGGAATTTAATTAATGGTAAAAACGGAGCTTAGCTCCGGTAATTTTAGGAGGAGGATTTTATGAAAAAGAAAATTCTACTGGCGCTCTTAGTAATAATGGTTGTGGGCACATTCAGTGTGTTTGCAGCCGGAGGTGCTGAGGCCAAAACGGGTGAGAAAGTCTACAAAGTAGGCGTTGTTCCTAAGTTTATTGCAGAGGACTACTTCATAGCTTGTGAAAGAGGTTTCCGTCAGGCAGAGAAAGATTTAGGTGGGAAAATTCAGTTTGACTGGATTGGTGATACGATGGCTCAAACATCATCTGCCAACCAGAAAAACTATATCCAGAGCTTTATTGATAAGCGCTATGATGCCATCTTGGTCTCGGCCTTAGATCCAGAAAGTTATGCTGATACCCTGAAGAAAGCTCGGGAAAAAGGAATTAAGGTTATTACGTGGGACGCTGATGTAAATCCAGCTGCTCGTGACTATTTCGTCAATCAAGCTGAAAGTGATCACATTGCTATTGCTCTTCTGAAGGGACTTGCTGGTGACCTCAGTGCTTATACTGCGGCGAATAAAGCAACGGTAGCTTTGGTTTCTACAACCAATGACTCTCCTAACCAGAATGCATGGCTTTATGCAATCATTGATGAATATAATGCTAAGAAAGATGCTGAATACAGTCACATCAATTTAATGGCTGCTCCTCATCAGATTGCGTACGTTGGAAATGACCAAGGAACAGCAGATGAAAAGATCAAATCTATGTTGTCGGCCAATGCCAACATCAAGGGTATTATCGCTTTATCATCTAACACCGTTCCTGCCGTCTCTTCAGCTCGTGACCAGTTGAACATTAAGGGTGAAATTAAAATCGTTGGTGTATCTGTACCTGAAGCTTCTCGCTCAGATATGGAAACCGGCCAAATGTCAGCCGTTGTTTTGTGGCAGCCGTTTGACCTTGGTTACTTAACTCTTCATGTGGCGTATGCATTACTTGAAGGCAAGAACCCAACCGGTACGTTTGTCTCTCCTTTGAGTGGAACCACGATGGCTCCAGACTTCATGGATGGAAAAACTCCAGTTAGATATCCAGCCGCCGGTCATAAGATTATGGAAGACAATGTAATAATCTTAGGTGAGCCGATTGTATGGAATCTTAAGAACATTGATGCTTTCCGTGGTTATCCTGATGAAGATAATGGAATGGCAGGTTTCTTGAAATAGTAGTTATAAATAATTTGCACGAAACAATTTATAATTAATACAAGAATGAAGGAAAGGAGGGGGGGGGCTCCCCCTCCTGTTCAAAGAAATGTTGGGAAAGGAATTGAATGAATACTACCAGAGAAAAACAAAATAAAGATGTCATTTTACATCTTGATAATATTACCAAAAGCTTTCCAGGGGTTAAGGCATTATCAGATATGTCAATTGAACTCTACCGCGGTGAAGTTCATGCGATCTGTGGTGAAAATGGTGCCGGTAAATCCACCTTGATGAAGATAATAACTGGTGTATACCGTGCTGATGAAGGGCGCATGTATCTCAACGGTGAAGAAGTTTTAATGCATAATCCCAACGAAGCTTACGCCAACGGGATTGCCATAATCTTTCAAGAAACAAGTTTGTTTCAAGATCTTACCGTTTTAGAAAACATCTTCATGGGGCATGAACTTAAAAAACCACTTATTGGTAAACATATTAGGATGCTCGATTATCCTGCTATGCGTAAAAAAGCAAATGAGGTTTTTGATCGGCTAGGGATGAAAATTAATTTAGATGAGTATGTCTCAAACCTTGGCGTAGCCACTAAGCAGATGATTGAGATCGCTAAAGCGTTGACCCATGAATCACGTATTCTTATTTTAGATGAACCCACGGCGGCTCTCTCTAATAAAGAGGTGGATACCTTATTTGAGACTATAGAAAAGTTGAGATCGGAAGGGGTTTCGATGCTCTATATCAGTCACCGCCTAGATGAAATCTTCCAAATAGCCAACCGGGTGACTGTCATTCGTGATGGAGAGTCGGTTCAAACAGAATATGTTGATAAAGTCGATAATGACCAACTTGTAGCATGGATGATCGGTCGGACCTTAGATAAACTCTATCCAAAAGAAGAAGTTGAAATCGGTGAGGTTATTCTCAATGCCACGGGAATCTGCCAAGAGGGAATTCTACAAGATATAGATATCTCATTACGCCGAGGCGAAATTCTAGGGATAGCTGGACTGGCTGGAGCAGGGCGTACTGAGATGGCTTTAGCTCTTTGCGGTTTAACACCGCTTGATAGTGGCACGATTGAACTTAATGGCAAGAAGACCAAAATTAATGGGTACCGTTCAGCCATGAATCAAGGGATGGTGTACGTCTCAGAAGATAGGCAAAAATATGGTCTCGTTATTCCCATGAGTGTGGAAGAGAATATTTGCTTTCCTATTCTTCCTCAGTTAAGCGAAAAATTTGGTTTAATCGATAGGAAGAGATCTTCTGAGATAGGAACTGAGTATATTCAAAAGCTGGCTGTGAAGACACCGAGTAATCATGCTCGCGTTATGAACCTTTCGGGTGGAAATCAGCAAAAAGTCTCAGTTTCTAAGGCGCTGGCAACCGAGCCTCAAATTTTAATTTTGGATGAACCTACCCGTGGAGTTGATGTTGGTGCAAAGAGTGAAATCCACCGTATCATCAGTAATTTAGCTAAATCAGGTAAGTCTATAATTATGATCTCCAGTGATCTACCCGAAATTATAGGGATGAGTGATCGGGTTCTGGTTATGAAAGATGGCCGAAAGCAGGGTGAACTGCTGCGTTCAGAATGTAGTCAAGAAAAAATTCTTCAATTGGCGCTTTAAAAATTAAGGTATATCGTATGAAAATTAAACGGTTTTTTACAAGAGAAGTTGCGCTTGGTGTGATTGTGGTCGTTTTTATGATATTTCTGTCATGGGCAACCAATTTTAACAGCAGGAATGGTTTTTTCAGCTTGATGTTAGATATCAGCCCAATTCTCATTGGATCTATAGCACTCTCTTTGGTTATTGTCACCGGCAACATTGATATCTCAGCTGGTACAATTATGGGGTTTGTAGCCTTTGTAGCAGGCTTTCTGTCAAAAGCAGGCTTTGCGCCTTACATCTACCTACCATTAGCACTCCTTACTGGTACAGGCTTAGCCCTGTTAAATGGCTTTATTACAGTCTATTTTAAAATACCCTCCATGGTAGTTACGCTGGCTATGAATATAGTTCACTTAGGCTTTTATGCCACATTTTTACCTAACTCAGGTTGGGTTGAAAACCTAGATAGTAGTTTTACGTGGTTTGGACGGGGGAGCTTTTTCAATATCATCCCCTACATCTTTGTCGTCGCGGTTCTGATTACCGCACTCATGATGTTTGTTATGAAGTATACGAGCTTTGGTAAAAGCCTCTATGCGGTGGGTGGAAATCGTCAGGCTGCTATTTATTCAGGAATTAACCCAGATGTAACAGTTCTCAAGATGTTTGCCCTTGAAGGTTTGTTATTGGGAGTTGCTGGAGTACTTAAAGCTACCACCAATAACGAGATTATGCCGTCAACCTTCCAAGGTCGAGAGATGGTATTTATTGCCTCTGCTGTGGTTGGTGGTATGAATATTATGGGTGGTAGTGGCAAGATATTAGGATCTGCCTTTGGGGCCGTCTTGGTCTATCTGCTCAGTATTACGATGATCTATCTTGGTTTCCAGGATTATTACCAGTTTGCTTTGCAAGGGATTGTAATTTTGATTGCGGTCTATATTACCGTTACCGATTTTACCGATATGAAGAGAAAATTCTCGCATATGTTTAATAAAAAGAAATTGAGAGAGGCCAACTAAAATGAGAAGTAAAATTATAAATTATCAGACAATCTTGGCCTTAGTGTTAGTCATACTGGTCGTAGTATTTGGTCTTCTAGAACCCGTTTTCTTCTACCCGGATGTATTGTTTGATGTTACAGCTATTATTGGAGAGATCGGGATTATGGCTTTAGCCATGACGTTTATAATTACTACCGGTGGCATTGACCTTTCAGTGGGATACATGCTGCAACTGAGCGGGATTGTCTTTGGGGTCATTTATACCTCAACAGGGAACCTAGGGTGGGCTATCTTCATTGCTTTGCTGACGGGCTTGGCCTGTGGTGTGTTTAATGGGCTTGTGATTGTAAAGACTAAAATCCCCCCCATCATTGCGACCTTAGCTACGATGAACCTTTTTCGAGGTATCTCATTCATCATCGCTGGGACAGATTCATATTCCGGATTTCCCTCTAACTTCAAAACTGCTTTTACGTACGAAGTTTTTGATGTTATCCCCATAAGTTTTTTCTACCTCTTAGTACTGTTTTTCTTATTCCATATTGCTTACAGTCGCGGTAAAATGGGACGAACTTTGAAAGGGATAGGATTTAATGAATCTTCGTTGATATTCTCTGGTATCAATACTAAGAAAGCTATTTTTATCAGTTATGCACTGAGTGGTCTCATGTCTGGGTTTGCGGCTCTTGTCTATCTAGGTCGACTCTCAGCGGCACGAACAAGTATGGGCGATGGGCTTAACCTCCAAGTCATTACAGCGGTTGTCCTAGGGGGAACCTCGACGATGGGTGGAGTAGGAAGTGTGTTTGGTACCTTTATTGGGGTTCTTATCATTGGGGTTTTGCGTAAAGGTTATACACTCTTGAATTTTAGTGGGAATATCTTTAACTTCACCCTTGGTGTCCTCTTGCTTGCTTCACTTGTGGTCTTCGCCATTTTAGAGAAGCGGGAGATGCACAAAAAAGTTCCATTAGAGGATAGTTGAGTTAGATATGAAAAAAATAAAGAATTCTGTTTCGATGATGTGTGCTGATTTTCTTAATCTCCAGCAAGAATTGGAAATATTTTCAAAGTTTGATGTAGATTACCTCCACGTAGATATTATGGATGGTTATTATGTGCCCAACATTACGTTGGGCTCTGATTACTGCAATAAATTAAAAGTAGCGTCATCTATCCCACTCGACATCCATTTTATGGTAGCTGAAATTGATCGTTTCTTGCCCTATTTTGACCTTAAGGATACCTTGGTGAGCTTCCATCCAGAAACAAGCCAACATCCTTTGCGGACCATAGATGCTATTCGTAATGCAGGAGGGTCTCCTGGGATTGCGATTGATCCTGCCTATGATATTACCCAATACACATATATGTTCGATAGCGTCGACTTCGTTTTAATCATGTCAGTCAATCCTGGATATGCTGGACAAAAGCTCATTCCATCAGCAATCAAGAAAATAAAGTTACTCCGTGAGCTGTTAGATAAAGAAGGGCATTCTGCTGTGAATATTGAGGTCGATGGTAATGTTTCATGGGAGAACATTCCTCTCATGGTCGAAGCAGGCGCCGATATCCTAGTGACAGGGACTTCCAGTATCTTCTCAAAAGATCTTTCTCGGGATATTACCTTTTCGCGCTTCAACAAGCTTGTTTCAAAATAGAGCAGAGGAGAATCTAGATGCAGATTGAACTTGGTATTAAAAGTGATCCTATCGAGTATCGTTATTCGTTTGAATGGCTGTTTTCACTGATGCAGGAGCATGGTGTTCGATTTCTCCAGTTAGGCAGTTTCTTTGAACTCTATTCGTTGCCAGATGATTATTTTTATGATTTACGTGTTTTAGCTGAAAGCTATGATGTCCGAATTAAAAGTCTATTTACGGCTCATCGTGAACTTGGAGGCTTCTTTGCAGGAGATTCGCGCATGGAGGCTGTTACTCGTAAAAATTACCAGCGCTTGATGGAAGTGGGCGCTGTTTTAGGGACAGATTATGTGGGCTCAAATCTTGGTGCAGTTAATCGTGATGAGATGGAACTTAAGGAAAAAGGGATTGCTCGCTATCTGGAACACATGCAGGAGGTGATGCATAAAGCTCATGCCTTAGGGCTCAAAGCTCTTACCGTTGAGCCAATGAGTTCTTTAGCCGAGCCTCCAACGACTCCGGATGAGATTCAAATACTCATGGAAGATTTAGCCGCTTATCATGGCAAGCATGCCGATACGACGGTTCCTGTCTATCTGTGTGGTGATGTGTCACACGGTTTAGCGGATGCCGATAAAAAAGTGCAGTTTAGTAATCTAGAGCTCTTTGCCTTCTCAATTCCTTGGATGTGTGAATTCCATTTTAAGAATACTGATGAGATTTTTAATTCAACATTTGGGTTTTCGGCTGAAGATCGCAAACGTGGCATTGTCAATATTCTTGAAATAATGAATATTGCCTCCTCCCGTAAGGCCGATTGGCCCGTAAAAGAAGTTGTGGGATATCTCGAGATTGGTGGACCAAAACTGGGTCGTGATTATTCTGATTATCTACTGAAGGATCAATTAGAGCACTCCCTGTTACACATAAAGTCTGTTTTACAAACCGATTAAAGGACAGAATAGTATCTTCGAGTGTGAACACATTGGATGATGGTTGAGGTAGTATAAAATACTGCCTCTCCAGATTAATACTAGAGTTGCTTTTTCTGATCAATTTCTCATATCTATGAAAGCAGAGAGACCTATGATACTCTAAAATTATCAGTTGGCCATGGCTGAACATAGTGCGACTTCCTTATAAATAAAGCTTTATTCACGTTTCACCGGTCAGTTTTTGGTCAACCTATCGGTATTGAGCATGCGTTGTCTCAACAGTGAAGAACTTCTAGGTATGGGTAAGATAACGTGTTCAAGTACTATGCGAGGTCTATATGGAAAAGAAACTTTTCCTGATTATTTCCAAAGTCGGTTTATTAGTAGTCATCTTTGGCTTTTTCATGCCTGTTTCATGCGGGAAATCGGGTTTTGAGCTGGCAAAATCGCTGCGAGGCTTAGGCTCTGAAGGGAGTACCTTTTATATCGCTTCCTTCCTTTTTATCCTTATGTTTGTGAGTGCCGTAGTAGGTGTCGGGTTGCTAGTGTTGAGGGGTTCTCAGTTACAATGGGATTGGGTAGCGTTATTAACCGGTATGGGAAGTGGTATAGTCGCATATCTTATGTTGCAAAGCAAAGGTGCCATTGTCCGCTCTATCATGGAGGGGTCAATGAACATAGGTTCTTACTTAATTATAGCCGGTTGGGGCATAGGGACAGTGGCCTTAGTCATGGCATCCCTACCACCCCCGCAGAGAAAAGAGGAATAGCTCGTCATTGAAGCGAATCTCGCCGAAGACAACCTCAGAGATTACATCCCAGACAATGCTGAAGGGTTCTAATTTTACCTTTTTGACGAATCGAGAGATAACACATGCCAGTAGTGAAATGTTACTTAAAACTAAATTATAGGTCTAGATCAACAGTTTTACCCTCATATAAAGGGTAAAAGTAAAGAACTAGCGATAGATTTGTAACTTTTCTTCTGCTACTCTGTGGTATAGTCTAGAACGTTTGGAGGATCTTTATGGCAAAACAGAAAAATAATAAGGCATTGGTTGTTTTAAATCTCCTTGGACTTGTTGGTATGCTTGTAGTTAACACTTTAGCCAACGTATTACCTTTAAATGGAAAAAACACCGGGGAGTTATCTGATTCAATCCCTAATCTTTTTGTTCCCGCAGGTAGGACCTTTGCTATATGGGGCGTCATTTATGCACTGCTTATTTTGTTTGTGGTGTACCAAATTGTTATAGTGAGAAAAGAGACCATAAAAGAAGATCCCATCAAGAATGTAGGCTTGTTGTTTTTCATCTCATGTTTGGCGAATAGCCTGTGGATATTTGCTTGGCATTGGCAATTACAACTGCCATCGCTGTCGCTCATGCTCATCTTGTTGATAACTCTCATCACTATCCACACTAAGGTGCGCAAACCTGATGCTCCCTTAGGGTACAGAATTGCAGTGATGTTGCCCTTCAGTGTCTATCTGGGTTGGATCGCTGTGGCTACGATTGCTAATGTAACTTCAGTTGCAGTTGTTCTCCAATGGAATCGTTTTGGTTTTTCGGAAGTGTTTTGGACAGTTGCGGTCTTAGTAGTTGCTATTATTATTAACTTGTTAGCCATAATTGCCCGTGGTGACATTTGGTTTGCAGCCGTAGGTATTTGGGCTTTATATAATATTTATACCAAACGGATGCTCCCCGAGTTCGCCCCTCAATCGCTCATAGCCTATACTGCGCTCATAGGAGCCATTGTGCTAGCTGTAGCCATTGTTATCCATTTGATCGTGAAAGGACGCCGGGTAGCACGCCAGGAGGTTTAAAGAGAGAGGTGAGTGTAGGGTAGAGGACCTCTGGGCGGGGAAGGTAGCGACTTGTCTTAATTACTCCTTCTCCTTGTAACCTTGTGATGGCTTCTATAACATCCTCCATCTCCCAGTTCTCCAATACTCCAAAGAAAGGGTTGCCGCGCGTGATAGGGGGACACAGAATTCGAGAGTGTGATCCTGTCAATAATGAAGCTGCTTCGCTGGAAGTGAAACGTAAGGGATACCAACGGATTACACTGAGAATCTGAAGTTGGCCATCTGGTAGTGCTACCGAGCTTTGATTGCAGATATCACATCCAGAACAGCTAGTATGGTGAAACCCCATAAGCTCTAGCAATGCTTCTCGTCGACATTGAGACGTTTGCTGACATACCCTCAATAGTTGATTGAAAGGATGCATAAGCTCATATTCTTGCCCCCTTAGAGACTCTTCTTCTCCCACAAGAATAATGGATTGAGCCGGGTTTCCGTCTCGACCGGCCCGCCCTGATTCTTGTAAAAAGGACTCAACATCAAGGGGCAAATCAACGTGGATGACACTTCGTATATTTTTTTTATCCACACCCATTCCGTAGGCACTTGTTGAGAAAAGGATAGCCTCATCATGCTTAAAAAACCAATGTTCTGTAGCTTCTCTTTCTTTTTTATCTAAGCCTGCATGATAGTAACGCATAGGTAGGGCTGGATTTCTCACTTTTAGCTTCCACGCAAGCTGTTCACAACGATGCCGAGTAGCACAGAATAAGACAGTTGGGCGTTGTACAGAGTAGTGAAGTAACATCTCTATTTCATGCATCTTAGCCAAGGAGGGAAGCACTCTATAGTTAATATTTGGCCGATCAGGATTGCCGAGGACTATGTGGGGTTGTTGTCCACCAAAAAGAATTGTCGTAATCCTCTGTATAATCCTTGGCGATGCTGTTGCCGTGAAGGCGGTAATTTGATTGGGTTTTAACTTGCTAATAACATGGGGAAGTTTTAAATAAGCAGGACGAAAGGTCTCGCCCCATTGACTTACCGTGTGAACTTCATCAATGACTAACAAAGAAATGGGATATGAAGAGAGTTTGGTAAGAACTACATCACTTTGCAACGTCTCGGGATTAGTAATAATAAATGTTGCTTGATTACTTTCTAAAGCTTGCCACACTTCTTCACGCTCCTTGAAAGATTGACCTCCCCGTAAGTAGACAGCTTTTTGCCCGAGTTGTTCCATTCGTCGTCCTTGATCGTTCATCAAGGAGAGCAAAGGATAGATCACTATAGTGATTCCTGGGATTAGCAAGGCAGGTAACATAAAACAGACACTTTTGCCACTGCCAGTGGGTAATACCACAACTTGTTGCTGAGGAGCATTGTGTCTCCTTTCCTCTCCGTATAGGCCACTACGTTCTAAGATGGTGCGAATAACTAATTCTTGGTAAGGGTAGAGCGCAGAGAGTTGAAATTTTTGGTGTAGGATCTTAAGAACCTCATCTTCTATAGTGTCCATAATGAAGAGAAGTCCCTGCTTGTAATTTTGCTTCATCTTTATCTATTTTAGGGAAATAGGTACAGCAGTAGCCGTTAGTACTAATTAGTATTACATTTCATACATGGAAACTAAAAAGTCATATGGAGAACAAAACGACTTAAACTTAAAAGCTTTGGTGATTCTATCACGGTGTTTTCAATCCGTACAAAAGAGGGAGATGAAAACTATTAAGCAAGGAGAATTAACTGCTGCACAGTTTAGAGTTCTTGAGATTCTCTATCACAAAGGGGAGCTTCGTATATGCGAAATTATCGAAGGAACACTCTCTTCAGGTGGGAATATGACGGTAGTTATTGAGAATTTGGAGAAGAATGGATTTATTGGACGCTACCCCGATCCGCATGATGGGAGGGTAACACTTGTTCACATTACGGCGAAAGGGGAGGCTCTTATGCAATCTCTCTTTCCCAACCATGTGGACAACGTCAGTGCGATTTTCAATGTACTGACGGTACAAGAGAAGTATGAACTTATGGATTTATTGAAAAAGCTTGGTTTAGGAGCTTGATTACCGAAGATTAATTAAAGTGCATATTACGATAAAGTATATATGTAAATACAAGGAGTATGTTGTATGGCAAATGTTAAATTAGCAGTGATTTTTTATAGTATGGGAGGCTCGAATTTTCAAATGGCAAAATGGGCTGCTGAGGCCGCAAAAAAGGCTGGAGCGGAAGTGAAGATATTAAAAGTACCTGAGCTAGCACCACAGTCTGTTATTGATGGTACCCCAGCCTGGAAAGCAACGGTAGAGGCCACTAAAGATGTTCCCACCGCAACGGCTGACGATCTAGTATGGGCCGACGCCATTATTTTCAGTACGCCGACGCGATTTGGTGTCATGGCAGCACAGATGAAGCAATTCATCGATACAATGGGCGGTATTTGGGCTCAAGGCAAGACGGTGAACAAGATCGTCAGTGCTATGTCTTCTGCACAGAATCCGCATGGAGGCCAAGAGGCAACTATCCTATCTCTTTATACCGTCATGTATCACTGGGGAGCCTTGGTTGTAACACCTGGCTATACTGATCCTGTAGTATTTAGTGCTGGAGGAAATCCTTATGGAACCACTGTTACCATCGGGCAGGATGGGAAAATGGTTGAAGATGTTGAAGCCGCAGTGAAGTATCAGGCAGAGAGAACTATTTCTGTAGCCCAGGCATTCAAGAAAGGCAGTTAACTTTCATTAGTGATTAGATTGCTAGTAGTACAAGGGAGGCTGTTTTCGCCTCCCTTGCTACCGTTACTGATCAACGTAGAGCTCTCTCTTCCTCTATAGGTTACATCGGTTCAAATTAGATGCACAACAAGTTTCAGGAGTAAGCGACTATGTTTGAGCCCCCCTTTTCTGAACGTTTCCTAAAACCGATTGATTAATACGAGTTCTCTGCTTACTGTTAAGACATGAAGATTGATCCTTTTGGACTGGTGAAAAAGCTACGGGCGATACTGAACAGACGTCAAAAGCAAAAAAGTTTATGGTTAATGGTCCTATTTATGGCAATGTCTCTGTTGCAGGTGGTGGGTGTTGCTGCCATTTTCCCCTTTGTCAATTTAGTCATGGACCCCTCTTTATTAGAAACTAATCAATTACTTGGTTTCTTGTACCAAAAATTTGGGTTTACTGCTTACAGCTCTTTCATCCTTTTTTTAGGAATAGCCCTATTCATTTTAATTATTCTCTCTAATGCCGTGGCTGGTATTACCGTATGGGCAAGAACTCGTTTTGTGATGGGGTTAAACCATGAACTATCGACTCGATTACTGACGGTCTACTTATCGCGACCATACGCCTACTTTTTAAACCGTAACACCTCTACACTCGGTAAGAATTTATTAGCAGAAGTCTACCAATTGACTAATAACATGCTCATTCCAATCTTTGAATTTGTCGTCAATACTATGGTAGTGCTTACCCTTGTAATAGTTTTATTTGTAACCGACTTTATGACTACTTGTGTGGCACTTACTATCTTAGGTGGTAGTTACGCGGTAATTAATTACCGGGTAAAAAAGAAGGTGAAACGAAGTGGGTTAGAGCGACTTGAAGCGAATAGAGGTCGCTACAAAATTACAGGTGAAGCCTTAGCAGGAATTAAAACTACCAAAGTCTTTGGACGTGAAGACTATTTTATAGATCAATACGCTACATACTCAAAACAGTTTACCCGTGTAGAAACTTCGGTCAGGATAATAGGGGAGATTCCCCGTTATCTTCTTGAAGCTTTGGCGTTTGGTGGTATTATTTTGTTGGTAGTCTTTCTTACTCTCACTCGAGGAGGGGCTACGAACGTAATACCGTTAGTAAGTCTCTTTGCCTTTGCTGGCTATCGCCTGCTGCCTGCGATGCAGAAAGTGTTTCAAGCTGTCACCAGCATCTATTTTAATCAGTCTATCCTCGACACGCTGTATGAAGATTTGATGCAAGGGAGTGAAAGGAAAGAAAAGATTGACCCTGATCCTATTGAATTCTCTAAAGAAATTGTTCTAAAAGACCTCATTTTTTCGTATCCAGAAACAACAGTATCAGTTTTATCTCAGATTAATTTAACTATCCCTAAAAATACTACTGTTGGTTTTGTGGGCACCACCGGTTCTGGAAAAACAACGTTAGTCGATATTCTCCTGGGGTTATTAGTTGCTCAAGAAGGGGGACTCTATGTTGACGGTGTTCCCATTACGAGTAATCGGCAAAGAAGTTGGCAACGAGCAATAGGGTATGTCCCTCAGGACATTTTTCTCTCTGATGACACGGTAACCCGCAATATCGCTTTTGGATTGGCGGACGAAGAGATAGAGATGGGAAAGGTAAAAAAAGCGGCTCAGATTGCAGCTCTGGACACCTTCATTACCCAAGAGATGGAGAAAGGATATGAGACCGTCATAGGGGAGCGGGGTATACGCTTAAGTGGCGGACAACGCCAACGGATTGGCTTAGCGCGAGCGCTCTATGAGAATCCTGCGATTCTTGTGTTAGATGAAGCTACGAGCTCTTTAGATGGAGTAACTGAAACGGCAGTCATGGAGGCCATTGGCAATGCCTCTAAGGACCGTACAGTGATCATGATTGCGCACCGGTTGAGTACCGTGCGGGATTGTGATGTAATATATTTGATGGAGAAGGGAAGCATTGTTGATAGCGGCACCTTTGCAGATTTAATGAAAAACAATGCAACCTTCAGAAGTATGGCTAAACAGTAATTACTATTCAGGAGGAATGTATGTACGAACCAAAATCTTCACGTTACAAGGCAATGAAGTATAATAATTGCGGCAAGAGTGGCTTGAAACTCCCTGCAGTCTCGCTAGGTCTTTGGCACAATTTCGGAGATGCCACGCCTCTGTCTAATGCACGAGAGATGATTCATACTGCATTTGACCTTGGCATAACCCATTTCGACCTAGCTAATAACTATGGACCACCCCCAGGATCGGCAGAACTGAATTTTGGAAAAATATTTGCCCAAGATTTAGCTGCTTATCGTGATGAACTCATTATCTCCACCAAAGCCGGCTATTATATGTGGCCAGGACCGTATGGAGAGTGGGGAAGTCGTAAGTATGTGTTATCGAGTTTGGATCAAAGCCTAAAACGGATGGGACTCGACTACGTCGACATCTTCTATTCACATCGATTCGACCCTAATACTCCACTTGAAGAGACCATGAGTGCCTTAGAAACCGCCTATAAGCAAGGTAAAGCGCTCTACGTGGGTGTCTCTTCATATTCAGCAAAAGATACGCGCAGAGCCTATGAAATCTTGAAATCACGTAATGTTCCTGTCCTTATTCACCAACCTTCCTACTCTATGCTTAATCGGTGGATTGAAGAGGATCTACTGAAAACAGTAGCTGAACTAGGGATCGGAACCATTTGTTTCTCACCTCTCGCCCAAGGCATGCTTTCAGATAAGTATTTGAAAGGAATTCCTGAAGGAAGCCGAGCAGGAACCGAAGGTTCTTCACTTTCTAAAAAATTGCTTACCAAAGAAAACCTACAACGCATTGAGAAACTGAATGAAATTGCTCAGCGGCGAGGACAGAGTTTGGCGCAGATGGCTCTTGCTTGGGTCTTGCGACGTCAAGAAGTTACTTCAGTCCTCATTGGCGCTAGTTCTTCACAACAAATTGTTGAGAACGTAGGAGCCTTAGATAACTTGGCTTTTAGTGACGATGAATTAAAAGAAATCGATACGTATGCACAAGAGGGAAATATTAACCTCTGGGCGAAATCGAGTGCTAAATAGTCTTCGTTAACTTGAATTCAGCCTTCCGGCCGGCGTAGTACCCCCATTGAGAGGGGGGCATGAGCGTTGCTATACGGAGCATGATTTCATCAATCAATTGTTCTCGTGCTTGAGCATCAAGCCGGCCTTCTTTTTGGACAAGTTCAAAGGGCTCCCCTACAATGAGTGTAATGGGAGTCCTTTTTAAGCGCCGAATATTCTTAGAAAAATTCTCAAACCCCAGCGTAGCAATAGGAAACATAGGAACTTGTTTCTTATGGGCGATAAAAGCTACTCCAGCTTTGCCCTGTTGTAGGTTACCGTCATTGCTCCGAGTCCCTTCGGGTGCGATGGCAAGAATATTACCTTCGTCGATGACTGAAAAACATTGTTCCATAGTTTGACGGCCCATATTTTCCCGATCAACAGGAATTGAACCCCAGAGGTTCATTGCAAAACGGGTGAGGCGGTTATCCCATAATTCTTTTTTAGCTAAGGCCACTAAAGAACGTGGTTGCATAAAGACATAGAGTAGCGGCCCCTCAAGTGTTGAGACGTGATTTGTAATCATGATAGCAGGTCCTTGCGAAGGGACCTGTGTTAACGGGGTGGTATCAACTTTAAAAATGATGCGAAATACAAATCGCAACACTGCATTAGTGAAACGTTCAGATATTTTCATACGATTACTATAGCAGAGCAAGAGAAATGGGGATAGATAGAAATCAATTTTCTTGCTACATGTTGTATATCCTTATATTGTATATAGTATAGGAGCAAAAATATGTCTGACGATATGTATCAATTTTCAGTTACCAGAAATAATGGTAAGGAATTTTCCTTTTCATCCTTGAAAGGCAAACCGTGTATCATAGTGAATACAGCCAGTAAGTGTGGATTTACCCCTCAATACGAAGGCCTGGAGGCCCTCTATAAAGAGTATGGGCCGCAGGGGCTAGAAATATTGGCCTTTCCCTGTGATCAATTTGCCCATCAAGAGCCGAAGGGTGATGTCGAAATTGCCCAATTTTGCCAAGTGAATTATGGAGTTACCTTTCCCATCATGTCTAAAATTAAAGTAAATGGGCAAGAAGCTCATCCTCTTTATCAGTGGCTCAAAAAACAAGCTCCAGGAATCCTAGGTAAAGCAATTAAATGGAATTTTACAAAGTTCCTTGTTTCAAAAGATGGTACTTCAGTTCAAAGATTTTCGCCCAAAGTAGAACCTAAAGATATGCGAGAGGTTATCGAACAGCTGTTATAGGTTAGTTGTAACCAAAGGTAACTATTGTTAGGCAAATAATACCGCAAGTTTACACAATGTGGTATGCTGATAACAACAAAGAGTTATGTAAAAGGAGTCCCGTAGCATGAAGAAGAACAAACGATTCGTGATAATATTGCTCAGTATTGTCTGTTTGGTGGCTAGTCTTTCAGCCTCAAGTGAGCTAGCAGGTAATATAAAATTAATCACAAGTACAGCTCCTGAAGTAAAAGTGGAAGCTGGTTATATGGTTAAAGTCCCTGTATTGCAGGGGAATGGACCTTTATTTAGTGGCAACAATGTAAAATTGAAAGGATTATTAGGTGTTTCTCCAGTTGCGGCTACAATCTCAGTTGATGCTGTATTTACTCCTCTAGCTGTTATGGAAGTGAGTGCTGGCGGCTCGATTGGAACTGGTTGGGATTTTCCGCTGATGAATATCGAAGGGTTGAGAATCTGGGATGGAGTAGCCGCCTCGACGGATTCAGATACAATGGGTGGTGTGTATTACAAGGGGCGAGCCGGTGTGGCGCTACAATTTGATACAGCAGCCATTTGGCCTGGAGATTGGACCAGTGTTCTACTACGAACCTACCATGAAGTAAATTATCAAGGGTATGCCAGTGCCGAAGGTGCTCCCGCTGGTGGTTGGGAGTATGAGACCGCCGGACTGCATCAAAATGGTTTAAATTACAAGGGAGAGTATGTCTTAGGGTACCATTTACCCTTTATGGTCGATACCGTAGCGCTCATGCTTGAGACCTATCATGATAATATTGACAATGATTTGGAACTTTCTCAGATGGTCTTTGATCTAGGATTAATCGCAAATATACAATTTAACGATAGGTTGAATTTAACTATAATCCCACAAATGACTACCAAAGAAATCAATCCAAATACGCGTGTAATGTCTGAACAAAACTTTACCTTTAAGCGTGTGGCTGCCATGTTGAATTATTCATTGTAAGCAGAAATTAGTGAAAGAAAAAGACAGCTAGAGTTGTGTATCGTCATACGTGAAAGGGCAGGCGACTCTGCCCTTTTGCAGCGAAATTTGTTTGGGTTCTTGCCAGTATCTAACATTCTTTTAACGCTGCCTTCCTATCGAACGATCCTTAAGGCTTAGTTGTAAAATTCCATAAACGGGCCTATAATTGAGTGGTAAATTTTTGATATCACCAATATAAAAACAAATATTACTGATATGGTAAACTTTGCATCCATATCTGGAGGTAATCATGCAAAACACTACTCCTGACTTTTCCTGGGCCTTACGTACTGGTAAGGAAAAAGATTGTACCGCGGCTAAAAAGATGTTTCCCGAGGAAACCTCGCGCGTTTCACAGCGATTTCACCGTCAAATTCCAGGGTACGCTATGAGTCCTTTGGTAAGTCTGCCAAATTTAGCTAAAAAGTTTGGAGTAGGAGGCATCTGGGTCAAAGATGAATCGACCCGATTGGAACTCAATAGTTTCAAAGTTCTTGGTGGCTCTTTTGCTCTATATCGATTTATCCAGGACCGCCTGGGTATCGATGATGAAAAGATGACATACGAATACCTTATCTCAAAAGAGGTTAAAGAGAAGCTGGGTGAACTGATCTTTGCCAGTGCCACGGATGGCAATCACGGCCGTGGAGTAGCATGGGCAGCTCAAAGATTAGGGCACAAGAGTGTTATCTACGTCCATTCAGAAACCAGCCAACGCCGTATAGAAAGTATTCGTGCTTGTGGCGCTACCGTAGAAGTTATAAAAGGGAATTACGATGATGCTGTGAGACAAATCGTAGTTGATGCCAAAAAAAATGGCTGGGAAGTTATTAGCGATACTAGCTGGGAAGGTTATACACAGGTTCCCACTTGGATCATGCAAGGTTATATGACCATGATGGTTGAAGCTCAGGAACAGTTTAGTGGACAGGGAATCGAGAAGCCTACCCATGTCTTTGTCCAAGCGGGTGTAGGAGCCTTAGCGGCTTCCGTAATCGGCTATTATAGCAGCCTTTGGGGAAAGGATGCACCCCAATGTATTGTGGTTGAACCCGATAAGGCCCCCTGCCTCTTAGAGAGTGCCAAACAAGATGATGGGCAACCGCACCATGTTGGTGGTGCTCTCGATACTATCATGGCTGGTTTGGCCTGTGGAGAACCCAGTGAACTGGCTTGGGAGATTCTTAAAGGTGCTACAGATGCCTTTATTGCAGTTCCCGATTATATAGCAGCTCGCGGGATGCGAGTCTACGCAAGTCCTCTCGCGGGAGACCCCCCAGTTATAAGTGGAGAAAGTGGGGCAGTTCCCTTGGGAGCCTTGTTGGCCATACTTACCGAGAAGGGGCTTGAAGAATTGCGTAATTCATTAGCGCTCGACGAACATAGTAAGGTCCTCCTTATCAACTCCGAGGGAGATACTGACCCGATTCTTTACCGGCAGATTGTTTGGGAAGGGAGTCATGCGGTACCTGAGGAGTATTGGTTCGAACAAGAATAATAAAAGAGTTAACTAATTGGAGATAGCGGGGGTGAGTTGTCGTCCCCCTAGTATTTTGTACTAAAACACTGGTGATTACGGTACACTATATAGATAGACAGGAGGGTTGATAATGCAAGTTATGGATTTCCTAGGTTCAGCCATAGTGGTCGTTGTCGCTATCGTATTAGGTATCGTGTTACGAAAAATACTCAATCGATCCATTGGAAAAACTACGAGCAACAGTTTTCCCTATCACCGCCAACTCGTCACCTTTTCAATTGTTCTCCTAGGTGTTTTCCTTGCGATTAGTTTATTACCGCTTGAATCGCAGGTTAAAGCCCAAATTCTCAGTATTTTAGGATTGTTACTTACTGGTGTAATTGCAATTTCTTCAACCACGTTAGTGAGCAATGCCATGGCTGGCATTATGTTGCGCCTTATGCAGGAATTTAGAGGAGGAGATTTTATAGAGGTCGAGGAGATGATTGGACGGGTGACTAATTTTGGTATTTTCCATACAGAGATACAGACAATTACACGTGATGTAATAAGCCTCCCCAATTTACTATTAGTCCAAAAACCAGTAAAAGTAACTCGGCGCGGTGGCACTTTTATCAACCTCTCTGTGGCGGTAGGGTATATGGTTCCCCATTCCAGGGTAGAAGAGCATTTATTGGCCGCATCTAAATCAATTGGATTAAAAGACTCCTTTGTGTTTGTTGAGGCGTTACTTGACCATGCCGTCAGCTATCGTATCTATGGGTTACTAGAGGAGTTTTCAGAAAGACTGAGTAAGACCAGTGAGTTACATAAAGCTGTGTTAACTACCTTACATGCCAATGGGATTGAAATAGCGTCTCCTACCTTAATGGATAGACGTGAATATCCAAGTGATTCCCTCCATAAACCTAAAGGAACCATCCTGGAGGAGAAGCAGAAGACAGAATCAGCAATAGAAGAGGTAGCCTTTGATAAAGCTGAAGAGGTGGAATCTATAGAACAATTGAGAATAACAGAAAAAAAATTAATTAAAACTTTAGAAGGTCTTGGAGATGAAAAACTCACTAAGAAATTGGCCAAGGAGAAAAAGATCCAGCTAGAAGAAAACATAAAGAAAGTGCAAAAGAAAATCACAGATAAAGAAGCTGAGCAAGCAGAGAAGAAGGAGAGCGGCGAATAGAGGCTTGTGTTTTATTCATCTTCTGGTTTCATGTAGTTTTCTACATATTCCTTGATATGTTTGTTGAAGTCTTCATAAATATCGGAGACTTCAAGCGCCTTTTTGGCTAAGGCGGGGCTCATGAGATACGCAATATCGATACCTAAACCCTCCGCAATCCTTTTGAGGTTTTTAACTTTAGGGAAGCGCTTATAGGTTTCTATACCCCCTATATAGCCTGTGGGCATATTACACCGTCTTCCTAATTCTTCTTGGGTAAGGCCACGAGCTTGGCGGTACTTACGAATATTATCAATTATTTCTCGCTCGTAATCATCGCGTTTCATCTCTACTACTGTACCGTAGCGCAAGGGTTTGGCTAACCACCCATAGGGGGATAACTTTATACCAAAATAGGTATATTATATAAATTGTATGCCCCCTTCCTCAATCGAGATAGGAAGAGGTAGGCCCATTAAACAAAAGGTTCTATGATACATGCTAGTTATTTAGCTGAGGAGTCACTATGCAGTATCGATGTAGTATATGTAGTCGCACGTATCGTTGGGAAACAGGACGATATGTTTGTGATTGTGGCGGGCTCTTCCAGATTGAGTATACTAAAGAGGTCCTCGATTTTGATCTTCTTGGTCATGTGAGAGAACCCTCATTATGGCGTTATGCTCAGGCTCTTCCTCCCTTCTCTACAGAAACTATCCTCCAGGTCAGCATGCAAGAAGGAGGAACTCCTCTTATACAACTCGATACACACCTGTGGGGCAAAACAGATTATTTTATGCCAACCCTCTCTTTTAAGGATCGCGGAGCTGTTGTCTTGGTCGCGGCCATGCGTGAATTAGGGGTGAAACGGTGTGTGATTGATAGTAGTGGTAATGCAGGAACTGCTCTGGCAGCTTATTGTGCCCGTGCCGATATCGAGTGTGAAGTCTATGTGCCAACTAGTACCAGTTCACACAAGATAGCCCAAATTGAGGCCTATCAAGCTTTGGTTCACTGCATTGAAGGTGGTCGTGAAGCAACCGCGCAGGCTTGTCTTACCAGAGTGCAACAGACCGGTACTTTTTATGCTAGCCATGTTTATAACCCTTTATTTTGGGAAGGAACAAAAACATATCTCTATGAAGTTTTTGAACAATGTAACCAGCAACTACCAAAATTATTGGTAGTTCCAGTTGGTAATGGAACCCTCTTAATGGGGATTGCAATAGCATTACAGGAATTAAAAAGATGGAATTATATCACAGAATTCCCTTTGCTCATTGCCGTGCAGGCATCAAACTGTGCCCCTTTAGCCACAGCGTTC
>CAZGDR010000024.1:0-30180 GCA_964524755.1 uncultured Spirochaetaceae bacterium | reverse complement strand
CGATAAAAGAAGAGGAAGCATGTATGTCTGAAATTACAAAAATGAGAAACATCGGGATCAGTGCCCATATTGATTCAGGGAAGACGACCCTATCCGAACGTATTCTCTTCTATTCTAATAGAATCCACGCTATTCATGAAGTGCGCGGAAAAGACGGTGTTGGAGCCACGATGGATTCAATGGAGCTTGAACGTGAACGTGGAATCACCATCGCCTCAGCTGCTACGAATGTGAAGTGGAAAGATTACTCTATCAATGTTATTGACACCCCCGGGCACGTCGATTTTACCATTGAAGTAGAGCGATCTTTGCGTGTTCTTGATGGTGCTGTCTTGGTGTTGTGTTCGGTTGCTGGAGTCCAATCTCAATCTATTACCGTTGACCGCCAGATGAAACGATACCGAGTTCCACGCATTGCCTTTGTCAATAAATGTGACCGTACGGGAGCAAATCCTATTCGTGTGAAGAACCAACTGGTTGAAAAGTTGGGCTTAAATGCAGTTCTTATGCAAATTCCAATTGGTTTAGAAGACCGCATGGAAGGTGTTGTTGATCTCGTTACCATGAAAGCAATTTACTTTGATGGTCCCAGTGGCGAAGTGTTACGTTATGCTGAAATCCCCGCAGAGTTACAGAAGGAAGCTGAAGAGAAACGAGAAGAGATGCTCGATGCAGTTTCTCTAGGTTCTGATGAGCTCATGGAAGCTATGCTTGAGGAGACGGTAACTGAAGAAAAGATTCACCGTGCAATACGTAAAGGAACCATCGCTTTAGAGCTGGTTCCAGTTTTTATGGGTACGGCTTACAAGAACAAAGGTATTCAGCCACTGTTGGATGCTATTGTAGGGTATCTACCTGATCCAACTGAGGTTACCAATACTGCATTGGACCTCGATGATGATGAACGTGCTGTAGTGTTAAAAGCTGATGAAAACCTACCGGCTGTTATTCTTGGATTTAAACTGGAAGATGGGCAGTATGGTCAACTCACCTATATTCGAATATATCAAGGTAAGTTAAAGAAAGGTGATGAACTCATTAACACCCGTAGCAGAAAGAAATTCCGAGTAGGACGTTTAGTACGTATGCACTCTAATGCTATGGAAGATATTAGTGAGGCCAATTGTGGCGATATTGCAGCTCTGTTTGGAGTCGATTGTGCCTCTGGTGACACTTTCTGTCACCCCTCATTGAACTATTCTTTAACTTCTATGTATGTGCCAAAACCGGTAATTAGCTTAGCTATTAATCCTATTGATAAAAAATCAGCTGATAACATGGCGAAAGCGCTCAACCGGTTTACGAAAGAAGACCCCACTTTCAACACCTACGTAGATGCAGAATCCAATCAGACCATTATTCAAGGAATGGGTGAGTTACATTTAGAAGTGTATGTGGAGAGGATGCGACGTGAATATAAGGCTGACGTTGAGACTGACAAGCCAGAAGTCGCTTATCGCGAAGCAATTAGCCAGCGAGCAGAGTTTAACTATACTCACCGAAAACAGACGGGAGGTTCCGGTCAGTTTGCCCGTATTGCTGGTTATATTGAACCAATTGAAGAATCAGAAGACGCACTAGATTATGAATTCGTGAACCACATTAAAGGTGGTGTAATCCCTACCGATTATATTCCTTCTTGTGATAAAGGTTTCCAGCTTGGTATTAAGAAAGGGACTCAATTAGGGTTCCCGGTAGTAGGTATACGTGCCGTAATCAATGATGGTGCATATCACGCGGTTGACTCTTCCGACCAAGCTTTCCAAACAGCAGCTTTAGCTGCGTTCCGTGAAGTCTATGATCGAGCAAAGCCGGTGATTCTCGAACCTATAATGAAAGTTGTGGTAGAAGGACCAACCGAATTCCAAGGTAATATATTCGGTAGTATCAACCAGCGTCGTGGAATTATTATTAGTTCTACTGAGGATGGAACAGGATGTATGGTAGAGGCTGAAGTCCCTCTTTCAGAGATGTTTGGTTATTCAACCGTACTACGTTCTCTAACCCAAGGAAAAGCTGAATACACCATGGAGCTGTCAAAATATAGTCGTGTTCCCATGAGTGTGAGCGAAGAATTAAAAAATAATTATCTTGAAAAGCGACGTAAAGAACAGGGGAAATAATTAAATTAAACCTATTTAGCATGTAAAAACCGGTCTTTTTGGCCGGTTTTTACATTTACACAACTATTTTCAAAGATTGTTTTGCCCTTTGGAAAACCATGGTATACTTTAGTAACATCAACATCTCGGAGGATGCGTAGTATGGAAATTCAAGAATTAAATGCTTTGAGCCCATTGAGGGCCTTTGATGAGTCTCTCGATGGCGGATTAGGAAAAGGGAACTTAGGTGTTCTGGTTTCTCGTCATGGTATTGGAAAAACAGCTTGTTTGGTTCACTTAGCAACCGATAAGTTATTTAGAAACGAACATATCATCCATGTCTCTTTCTCCGGTAATGTGGAACATGTGATTAATTGGTATAAGGAGGTTTTTCGTCAAATTTCTGAAAATCGCTCGTTAGCCGATGCTGCTTCAATCTATAATGAGATTTTAGCCAATCGGGTTGTAATGAATTTTAGTCAAGAGAATGTTCCGATTGAAAAAGTGTTATCAAGCCTCGAAACACTCATTCGGCAAGGTTCATTTAATGCTGATGCGATTATGTTTGATGGATACAAGCTTACTGTTGCCACTGAGGAAGATGTCCGTAAGATTAAACAATTCGCTATGGATATGCGTCTAGAAGTATGGTTTTCAGTATCACCTGTTCGTTCAGATGTACAATTTGATGAAAATGGAGTGCCCAGTACAATTTTTAAATATGAGCAGCTCATTGATGTCCTCATTGGTCTTAAATATAATGAAGACATGGATAAGGTTATAATGACGCTAGTGAAACATAAGGAATCATTTGATCCTAAACCAATGCATGTAAATCTTAATCCTAAGACAATGCTTATTTCTGACTAGAATTTAGCTGGCTGGGACTTGTTCCCAGCCAATTTTACACCCACTCTTCCAATAGGCCCGTTTCACTGCTTTTTAGTTGGGTGAGTAAGACTACAACTTGAGCGATAATGGCATCACCCGTGCCTAGTTCCCCCAGTAAACCTTCAGCAGTTTTTGCTTTTACTGAGACTCTATCAACGTCAATTGCACAAGCCGAAGCTAATGATTGCCGTATATCGAGGATAAAAGGTTGTAATTTAGGGCGTTGTAAAATAACTGTACAGTCTATATTCTCAATTTCAAATTCGCCTAGTTTTACTAAGCTTCTTTGTAGTAGATCTAAACTTGAGGCCCCTTTCCATTGCCTGTCTGAGGGAGGGAAATGGGTACCAATATCGCCGGCTGCTACGGCTCCTAACAGAGCATCGATTAAAGCATGCAGCAGCACATCACCATCCGAATGTCCATCTTCACCCTTGTCGTGAGGGATTTCGATACCCCCCAGTAGTAGGGGCCTTCCTGTAACGAGAGGATGAATATCCCAACCTGTACCTACACGCATGTTTAAACCTCGATTGACTGGATGTCGTGAGAAACTGTAATTTTACGATTTGCGGCATTGCCTTCACTTATCCCCACTATCCCTCCAAAATCGGTGAATATTTCGGTATCGTCAAGATAGATTTTATCGGTGGTACGTGCCGCCTTATGGGCTTCAAGAATATCTGGAAAGCGAAACACTTGTGGTGTTTGGACGGTTACCATTCCAGTTCTATCAACATGGCCAACTATTGTGCCCTCGTTATCAATTCTTTTTATTGCATCATGCAAGGGGAGAATTGGAGCAGCTCCTCCAAACACTGTAGCAGTAGCTAGCGTTGAGATAATTGTTTGTTCGGATACCCAGGGACGAGCACCATCATGAATGAGGACGTATTCAATATCGGGAGCATGTTCCTGTAAAGCTTCAAGGCCAAGCATGACCGATTTTTGGCGGGTATCTCCACCCTGTACCAACAAAACTGGTACAGGAAAGGCGAAAAGCAAATTGTCCAGAGCCACTTCTGTCTCTTCTTTGAAACCTTCGCTAAATGTTACTATTACAAACTTTAAAGAGGGGATTGCGAAGAAGGGGAGAGCGGCATGATAGAGGACACTTCGATCATCTAAAAGATGGAATTCTTTCTTGCCGGGAGTAGAGGAATCGGTTCCATTGAAGCGAGAACTTGTGCCAGCGGCAGTAATAATAACTCCATGGACAGGGAACGACACTAGGCTTCCTTTTCTGTAGGATCTTTTTCCAATTTGGAGAAGATGAGAGCTTCGAGCTCTTCTCTAGGACGTCCCAACGAAAGCGCCGTTTCATCAATTAATATACGCAGGGCATTATCGTAGAGTTTACGTTCTTGCACAGGTAGTTCTTTAATTTTGCTGCGATGATAGAGAATTTGGACTACTTTTGCGATCGAGGCAATAGAGCCTTCTTTAAGATAATCCACGTTCATTTGGTAGCGGGCTTTCCAATCTACAGGGACTTGTTCAAGTTTGTTTGAGATCCCGTTAATGGCTGCTAAAGCCTCTGAAGATTCCACAATAGCACGTATTCCTAACTCTTCTGTTTTATCAACAGGAACCATAACGGTCATGTCCGAAATATCCAAGTAAATTTCATAGTACAAGGACGTGTTTCCGCGCAGCGTTTTTTCTTCAATTTTATTAATAACGCCCACACCTTGGAGAGGATAGACCACATGGTCTCCTAATGCAAAAGTTCCAGTATTTTCTGTCGATATCATGGAAGCTATTATACTCTAAAAACGGGGATATAACAAGTATGGTATAATTCCCCTGATTACGGTATATTTCCACGATGATTAAAAAGATACGTTATAGTGGTGTCCTACTTCATCCTACCTCATTACCCAGTAATCACGGTATTGGAGATTTGGGTGAAGCCGCCCGCAAGTTTGTAGATGTATTAGCACAGGCCTCTATTGGAATGTGGCAAATACTCCCTTTGGGCCCAGTAGGGTATGGAAACTCTCCTTATGCAGCTCGTTCTGCTTTTGCCGGGAATGAGTTGTTGATTAGTCTTGAGCTCCTAGCTGATCAGCATTATCTTGAGGCGGATGAAGTTATTAACCACCCTCATTTTCCAGAAAACAAGGTCGATTTCGAGAAGGTGGAATCTTATAAAAGACCATTATTGTTTCGTGCTGCAGAAAATTTCTTGGCACGGGCCAAGTCTTCTGACATGCGGGCATATACTCGATTCTGTGCCTCTCAAAAAGATTGGCTGGATGACTACGCGTTATATCGTGCTCTCAGTGATCATTATGAAGATTCTCGCTGGTATAGTGTTTGGGATGTAAAGTTAACCCAACGAAATCCTGAAACTTTGGCTTATTGGGCTGAAGAAAAACAAGATGAAATTGCACTTTGGAAGGTGTTACAATATTTCTTTTATACACAATGGAAAGCTGTAAAAACTTATGCCAATAAACAGGGAATAGCTATTGTCGGGGATCTTCCAATCTTCGTCGCTTCTGATAGTGTTGATGCTTGGAGTAACCGTACCTATGTGAAAATGGGTGAAGATGGAGTTTCATCGGCTCTTTCAGGGGTACCACCGGATGCCTTTAGTAGTACTGGTCAACTCTGGGGTAATCCTGTATATGATTGGGATGCTTTAGAAAATGATGGGTTTTCGTGGTGGGTGCGACGCATGGAACATGAATTTGATTTCACTGATATGGTCCGGTTAGATCATTTTAGAGGATTTCAAGCGTATTGGGAGGTGCCGTACGGGCAGACTACAGCCGAAGAGGGCAAGTGGGTCCGTGCTCCAGGAGAAGAGTTGTTCAAGACCTTACGACAACATTTCGGAAAACTACCGGTCATTGCTGAAGATCTTGGGGTGATTACTCCTGCTGTGGAAGAGTTGAGAGATTCAAACGGATTTCCCGGTATGAAAATTCTCCAATTTGCTTTCAATGTGGTGGGACCTGGGCGTATAGATCCAGAGAACGCCTATTTACCTCATAATTATAATGAAGCCTGCGTGGCTTATACTGGTACTCATGATAATGATACTACAAAAGGGTGGTTTGAGAAATTACATGATGCGGAAAAAGATGTTGTGCGCAGGTATCTAAGTTGTTCGGATGAAGGCGTTGTATGGCATATGGTCCGCTCAGTGATGGCTTCTACAGCCCGTTTTGCGATTGTACCGATACAAGATGTTCTTGGGCTCGGCAGCGAAGCTCGCATGAATACACCAGGAACTGTAGGTGATCCTAACTGGGCTTGGCGTTTAACTAAACAACAGACAACTAACCAACTCAGCTCAGTGTTAACCACTATCGTGCAACCTTTCGGCCGAGATGCAACTTATGAAGAGCTTCCATTAGTTATTTCGTAGGGGCCTGCTCGATAAAGAGATGTTTGACTGGGTGGATATTCAAGATGTTGTCATACCACCCATGAACTCGCTTGGAGTCGATAATATTTGTGGAGATTCCATGGTAGATGGGGAAGACAACCGACTGGGCTAAAAGATATTCTTCTGCCTCATCAATGAATCGATCGCGTTCTTCTTTGTCAGTCGCTGACATTGCCAAGGTTATTAAATTGTCGAAGGACTCATCGTCATACTGACTCAGATTATAGCCGCTGTTGCTACTCCAGAGATGGAGAAAAGCAAAAGGATCATGGAAATCTCCAATCCAGGTAATAAAGGCAAAATCATAGGGACTAAGGCTTGGGTAACGTGAGTACATGCCTAAGGGGACAATATCGAGAACGACGGTAATGCCTAATTTTTTGCTCCAGATATCGGCAATCTTTTCGGCTAAGTCAATAACTTGAGATCCTCGGTGTACTGCAATGTGTAATTGGGGGAGACCTGCACCATAGGGATAGCCAGCTTCGGTTAATAGGTGTAAAGCTTCGGTGAGATTGGTCTCAGAGGAAGTTGTTGTGGTATTGTCCCGTTCATGACTTGGAATGAGGAAGGGAGAGGGGAAAACCTGTTTGCTCTCCTTTCGTAGCTGTTCCCAAGGAATGAGCAAGCTAAGTGCTCGACGGACACGCGCATCACGGTACACTTCTTTATGAGAGCTAAAATAATAAAACCCCGTTGAATACTCGGGAGTAATTCGTAAGTCTTGTGCTTGGCGGAGTAGTGCGGGGGGGATATAGGCTAGGGACCAGTGGATAGAACCTTTAAGATAGGCTTCAATAATCGCCATTTGGTCCATACATTGAAAATGGATAAAGTCACTGGGAATCGCTTTGTAGTCTCGGTACCACTCATGCTTTGCTAATAGTACTTCAGAATCGTTAATTTTCTCAATTATATAGGGCCCCGAGGCAATAATATCGGTGTTCACCGCTGCTTGATTTCTCAAAGAGGGGTGAATGGCTGAAAAAGGGAGTGTTCCTAAAAGAGCAGGCAAATAGGGAGCGGGAGATTGTAATGCCAATTCAATTGTCAGAGGGCCGCGTACTGAGATTCCTATTGAACCTTTAGAGCCCTTCCCATTCCGGTAAGCAGCTACACCCTCAATGCAGTCTAACATGGAGACGAGATAGGTATTTCCTTGTCCCTTACGCGAGTTTTCTAAGAGCCAAAACCAAGAATCTACCATTGTTTGTGCGGTAATGGGCTCCCCAGTAGAGAAACGAGCCCGTTTATCAAGTTCAAAAGTCCAATGTAATCCATCTTCCGATGATGAAAAAGTTTTGGCGAGGGCTGGAATAGGGTTCCCCGTTTTAGGATCTAAACTGAATAATCCTTCAAAGAGACCATCGAGAACTAACAGCGATGCAGCATCTGTGGCACGTACTGGGTCGAGGTATAATTCATCCTCACTTTCCAATATCGCGATTGAGAATGTGTTTTGGCGCTCTAAGGGAGCATAGGCTGGTTGTTGGATTTCTTCGCTGGCTCCTTTGGCCCAGAGAGGGATGAACATTATTATTATAGCTAGTGCTACAAAAAGTCGTTTCATGCAAATTCCTTGGCGATCAGTGAAATAACATCTCCAATCATCTCAGGAGGAAGTGTTTTAGACCCCTGTTTTAGCACATTCGTTATGGCTTCAAGAGCGTAGGGGGTGCCAGGTAAAACTGATTGTAAAAACTCGATGAATTCAACCGATAGGGCATCACTAAAAATAGTTAAGGACTCTATACTACCATTTTGAACATCAAAATCCAATGTAATACCACCCCAACTAAAGCGTCCTTTGATAGGGTGGGCGAATTGAGGCGTTGATCCAAAGCGCCATTTCCAGTCGGCATAGCTCTGGTATTTTTTATAGAGGGTTTCAATCTTTGAAAGTCGTTCTATACTTAGATCTTCAATTTCGGCGGTTTGCCCATAGGTGGTAAAGAAAGTTTTGACGATGGCATCACAGAGGGAATCATGGGTTAACTCTGGTGCAAACTCAGTAAGATTAGCAACACGAGAGGCGACAGAACGGATTCCCTTGGATTTTAATTTATCTTTATCGGGAGTCAGGTAGTTTGGCATCTTTTCCATTTCTGAGTTGATGAGGAGTGTGCCATGATGAAACGCTCTTTTTGAGGTTTTACGGAATGCACTGCCTGATACCTTCTTATCGGCTACTAAGATATCATTTCTCCCTGATTGTACTGCATCAATTCCAAACTCTTTTAGAGATTTGGTAATAATAGTGAAGTTGCGATCTATATCATAGTCTGCAGCGGGTGAGATAAAAGTGAAGTTGGTATTGCCAAGGTCATGATAGACAGCTCCACCGCCACTTTGCCTTCGTGCTAGTACAACCCCTGCTTTTTCCATAGCTGGTAAGTTACATTCGTTCCAAGGGTTTTGGAAGCGACCGATTACGATACAAGGTTTATTGCGCCATAAGAATAAAATATGTTGATTTGGTAGAGCGGTTTTAAACAACCAATCCTCCGTTGCTAGGTTAAACCAAGGATCATTATGCTCTGCAGTGAACACTTTAAGCTCTGTCATCAGCGCTTCCTCCCCTCCCCCCACATTTGGGTTATTCATGATACTCTGTTTACACTCCCCGTGCAACATCCTATACTGCGGAGCATGAATATCATCCTATTTGAAGAGTTGTCTCCCCCTCAAATAATTCCAAACAATGACTACCGCGCTCACCATATTCGTAAGATATTACATTTGAAGGTTGGCGACAAATTCAGGATGGGAATTGTCAATGGAGCTTCTGGGATTGCAACGATCACTGCTATGGATACGGCAGGGATTGCCTATGATTGGTCTCCAGAAAGTACCGTTAGTGATTTGCATAACGTGACTCTTTTAGTAGCCCAAATACGTCCAATTTGTATGAAAAGAATTTTGAGAGAGGCGGTCAGTCTCGGAGTTGAACAAATCCTTGTGGTTGGTTCTGATACTGGTGAACGCTCGTATGCTGAGGCCAAACTTTGGTCGACAGGAGAGTATCGCAAGTATCTCCTAGATGGTGCTATGCAATCGGGAAAAACGGGTCTACCAGAGTTATATTTAGAGAAAAATCTGGATACAGCCTTACTCCGTTCCAGTTGGAAAACAAAAATAGTATTAGATATCATGCTAGGGGCTAAACCTTTAGCTCAAATAACAGGGGTTGTTGAACCGGTTGTACTAGCGATTGGCCCAGAACGAGGATGGTCAGATAGAGAACGAGCGTTGTTTTTACAACATAACTTTGAAACCAGATCTTTTGGGAATAGAATTTTGCGTACAGAGACGGCCAGCGCTGCAGCTCTAGCTGTTCTCCTAGGAGCTATGGGGTACCTGTAACGATTGTCCCAAGTTAATTTTTATGGCAAGATAGGCAGGCGCAAGGAGGAGTGGCATGGCACATTGCATAGTTCCCGCAGCTGAAGAGATTTTAGATAAAGAAGTCCCCGTATTGGATAAAGGATTTGTGAGACTGGTGGATTATCTGGGGTCCGACTCCCGTATAGTACAAGCGGCTCGAGTCTCTTATGGTGAAGGGACAAAAACATTTCGTCAGGACAAGGGACTGATCACCTATCTCATGCGTAATGAACATACCTCTCCTTTTGAACAAGTGAACTTTACCTTTCACATCAAAATGCCTATTTTCGTGGCACGTCAATGGATACGGCACCGAACTGCGCGAGTGAATGAAATTTCAGGGCGGTATAGTGTTTTACCCGATGAGGCCTACATCCCCAATCCCGAACACATAAATTTACAAAGTGAGGACAATAAACAAGGTCGCTCAACCGAGCCGCTAGATCCCGCTGTCCGTGATAAAGTGACCCAGTTGTTACAAGAAGATCAAAAACGTGCTTTTGAGACCTATCACGCACTCTTAGATTTAGGGATTGCACGGGAAATAGCACGCATTGACTTGCCCTTGAGCCTCTACACACAGTGGTATTGGCAGATGGATCTACACAACCTCTTCCATTTTTTAAAGTTACGTCTAGACAGCCATGCTCAGTATGAAATTAGAGCGTATGCTGAAGTGATTCTCTCCATGGTTAGAGCGGTTTGTCCCATGGCCTGTGAAGCCTTTGAGACCTTGATTTTACATGGTCAAAGATTTTCAGCAGCCGAGATGGCAGCCCTGAAGAGCATGCTCAATGGAGAGGAGAACCCTCTGACCGGTCGTGCCAAAGAGATGTTTGAAGAGAAATTGCGCCCATAGCAGACTCGTAGGGAAATAACTATGGTATTGACCTCCCCTACGTTGTGGGGTGGTTGAGATTAGCAAGATTAGACCTATTCTTACCGTCTCCCCTGTATCTATAACAAAGGTAAGCAGATATACTGATACATCTTTTTAGAAGGCTAATGGGAGTGCAATGCACACAGAGCTATCCAAGAAACAAAACATAGTGCAGATGGTGAAGTTTGTTCTGTTTTCGGCAAGTGCGGGGATTATACAGGTCATTACCTTTACGCTCTGTTTTGAATTTGCTCACTTTCCTAATCGATTGAGCTATGTTACAGCGCTCGTCCTTTCCGTCCTTTATAACTTTACCCTGAACCGTGAATTTACCTTCAAATCTGCAGCAAATGTACCTAGAGCGATGTTATTAGTTGCTCTCTACTATGCCATCTTCACACCGCTTTCTACCTGGTGGGTTGACCCCTTGGTGTCTTTGGGTTTGAATGAATATCTCGTTTTGATAATGACGATGGTGGTTAACTTGGGGAGCGAATTCTTGAACTACCGATTCATCGTATACCGTAAGTCGATGAATACTAACAAACGAGCAGTATAAATAAAAATTTTGATGATTAAAGCCTTAAATTGCTCTCTTTTCTTCCCGTTTCTTTAATTTCCGGGCCTTTTTCAAAGCCTTCTTTTTACGTTTCACCTCTTTGTGAGTGGGATTGGGAGGAGGTAGATCTGGCCGTTCCATTAATTTTTCAGGATTGTTTAAGTAATCTTGTAATATCTGGATAGATCGGATGAAGTAGAATCCATCGGCGATCCGCTCATCGAGGGTTACTCCAATATCCATTGAATCAATAAAAGAGCGTTCCCCTTCTTCGTTGATGATTCGCTTGCGACGAAGCATTCCCATGGTTATGAAAATTGAGGTGGTGCCCCATTCATATAAATGATGGTGGGGGCTACTAAGAAGATTGATACTGCCTAAATTAGCGACAAAAGCTGAACAGTGTAAACCATCGGCATCGCGTAGCGCCTTCGGAGCAATGCCCTTGCGATCCAAGAATCCGATGATACTTACGATAAATTTTAATACCCATTTAGGAAAACGAAGGAAAAATTCTATAGCAGCATCAGTATCGTTTTCCGGTCCCCCTGCGCGAGAGTCCTCAATCGTATGGTTAATAATGTTGGCTATTTCAGTAAAAATCATGTCAGGCGTGAAATACAAAATAGCACTATGCTCGGGTGCGTCGTCGGTATAATTTTCTTTTACCACAAAATTCAATGACAACTCTTTGCGTTGCCAAGTATCGTAATTCATCAAGAATCGGTTCAATTGGGGTCGCATCGCAATGGTACGCAACAGGGCTGCTAAAAACAGTTCAAAAACGCGGTATTGATGATCCCCTGGGTTATTACGGTTCATATGCTTAATGAATTTAACCCCTTCAGTTAAGTCTATACTAAATTTATGAAAAACTAAGCTATCGGTTCGCTTAGGCATGATGTAGGGGAAAATACGTTTATAGGGAATAAGGTCGGCAACATAGGTTGCATCATTTCTTCGTTTCATAACAAGCTTTTTTTCCTTACATTCGTCTCTTTTGTGTCAATTATCGCTAGGAATAGTCCTATTGTCAACTCTATCACAATATATTTATTATTTCCGCAATCTCACCTTTTTTTGGTAATGATGTTTCATGTCAGCTTCAAAAGAGGCATTGTTGGGATACGAGTATCCAAACACCGGTTCCCACAGTTCAGGTAATTCCATGCATAAATAATAGAAAGGTCCTGTTTTCAGTTTCCAATCGGCAGGGAAGGCTTTGTAGGCAAAAGAGAAAAGTTCTTCTTTGACAGCAAGAGGGTACGAATACTTACCGGCAACTTCAGTGAGCTCCATTTGTAGGATGCGGCTGGGGCGCCTGGAAGTTCGTAGTTTCCGTAAAACTTCTTTGGTGAATGTAAGGGTCCCAAACGAAATCATCACTACTTCTTCAGGCGAGAAGTTATGAATAATACTCTCAATAACGAAGGTGTACTCTTTTTGCCAACCAGCAAAATAGACCATAGGGTGGAGATGAAAACCAACTAGGAGACCTGCATCAGCTGCTTTTCTAGCCGCCTGCAACCTATGAGTGAGCGATGCAGTTAAATGTTCTTCTTTTTCGACTATCGTTGGAGCATTGAGCGACCATGTTGCCACCACATTGCTCGGAAACGGATGAGAATCAATCCAGTCTGTACGTGCCGATTTGGTTTTTAATTCTAACACTATCTCAGGATGCTGGTGAACAAAAGCTGAGAGACTATCCAGTAAACCATGGGCGTTCCCCCACATCAGTGAATCGGATGATTGTCCTGTGCCAATATGCCAAGCTCCTTCTGGCAATTCTAGTTGTTCCAGATGCTGCTGTAAATTTTCAACAAATAGAATCTCGTCTTTATGATAAAACGATTGGATGGAACAATAGGCACACCCAAAAGAACACTGTCTTACGGCATCTAAGGTTAATAGATTACAACAGCGAGTTATTTCACCGGCTTTGGGACAGGGACAACTTCCTAGCAACGTTGCCCCTTCTATAATTTCGACATGGGTCGCTTTTTTAGGAACTTCTGGCTTTATGGTAAAATCTGAATAATCGGTGGGAGCTTGGCGCATGGAGTCTATTTTAGCGAGGACATCTTCAATGATAGCTTTTGTGCGGGGTTTCCCTGTTTTATTGCCCCCTGCGGTTTCGTCCCACATTTCTGAAATAGGTTGTTGTTGCCAAAGAGCGAGGTCTGCCGCTTGTTCAATTAATAGACGCGTCTGTTGAAAGGAGCAGTGGTATGTTTCTACAATGTCTGTCAGGAATTGTTGGTCTTCTGTTCTGAGGCTTGAAAATAGAGGAAATCTGTTAGTGAGTTCTTGTTCCATAGTTGTAGTGTACTGGTATTATTGCATTTTCATCAATCGGAGAGTATGCTAAACCACGTATGGAAATGAACCCTAAAGAACTAGCCAAAACATTACCTCATCTTCCCGGTGTATACCTGATGAAGAATAGTGCAGGTAAGATAATATATGTGGGAAAAGCCAAAGATTTACGTAACCGTGTTACTTCCTATTTTTTAAGTGGCAAGGATATTAAAACTTCATTCCTAGTCAGTAAGATTGCTACCATAGAGTACATTATTACTGGGAACGAATATGAAGCGTTAGTCCTTGAAAATAATCTTATTAAGCAACATAACCCCCATTATAATATTTCGTTAAAAGATGGAAAGAGTTATCCTCTCATTCGGATTACCAATGAAAAATTTCCTAAAGTTTTTAAGACTCGTCGGGTTATTCAGGATGGATCAGAATATTATGGCCCGTACCCCGATGTAAAAAGTCTCGACAGATATTTAGATTTAATCGATAAAATATTTCCGTTGCGCAAATGTGGAATTCCCTTGAGGAAACGGTATTCTCCTTGTCTCTACTACCACATAGGACGTTGTTGTGGGCCATGTGCTGGTCTTGTAACAGAAGAGGAGTATGCCAAGCATATAGCCAAGGTGCGAGCCTTCTTGACGGGTAAGGATGATAATTTGATCCGTCAGGTTAAAGATGAGATGATGAAGGCGGCAAAAGAGGAGAAATTTGAAATAGCGGCCGAAAAGCGTGATTTGTTATATGCGCTAGAGACGGTTACTCAAGCCCAACAGGTACAGGATTTCTCAACTGAAAGCCGCGACTATGCGGCTTGTGAAATGCGGATGCATTTAGCCACAATCTCTATTATGCAGATACGAGATGGACGACTCATGGGAAAGGCTCTCTATCGGGCAGAAACCTTTGGGGATGAGACTGAAACCTTATTACACTTCTTAGTCCAATACTATGGAGATGGGGGAAACATTCCTCAACAACTCTACGTCTCTCATGATATTGACAGCACTTTAATTCAAACTTTCTTTAAAAATGAACTCTCAGTAGCAACTGAAGTCTCACTCCCTGGTGAGGGGAAACATTATCGTGTATTACGTATGGCAGCAGAGAATGCCGCCAGAGATGTTGAGAAACGACTAAAAAGCAGGGAAAATCCCGAGGCGTTGGAAGAGCTCATGCGGGTCCTGGAACTAGATAATTTGCCCAAACATATTGAAGGTTTTGACGTCGCTCATTTAGCTGGTAAATATACCGTAGCTTCTCTTATTACGTTTATAGATGGGACCCCTGACAAGAGAAATTATCGAAGATTCAACATTCGTGGTTTAGAGGGGAAGATAGATGACTTTGCCTCTATTCGAGAGGCGGTAACCAGACGTTACACTCGCCAGGTGCGAGAAAAGAACCCCCTCCCTGATTTGATTTTAATTGATGGAGGCAAAGGACAAGTAAACGTTGCCCGGGAAGCTCTGCGTGATTTAGGGTTGGATGATTTGCCGGTAGTCGCACTTGCTGGTGAATACGAGGATATTCATTTCCCCGACGAAAGACCCCCTTTGCGTCTTTCAGAGAGCTCAGAGGCCTTGAAGCTACTACAGGCAGTGCGTGATGAAACTCATCGGTTTGCAACATCGTTAAACCAACAACAACGTTCCAAAGAGGCCACATTCCTTCTTCTTGAATCAATAGGAGGGGTGGGACCTGCTCGTAGTAAGCGGTTAATGCAGACTTTTGGGACTTTAGAGGCTTTGCTCTCGGCTTCTGCTGAAGAGATAGCGAGGCTTGCGCGGGTACCTCTGCCAGTTGCAGCACGAATCCTTAAAACTTTACATCTGTAAAGAAGGAGAGGGTAGCGTACTTCTGTGGCAATACTCCCTTACGCACCATAATAATTCCAAGTAGCTGCTCAAGTAGTAGAGGTTGCAATTCAGCGCCCATCTCGCGTGTGCGAATATCATATTCACCTAGGCGGGCTACGATTGAGTAACTCTGCGGTAATGGGTAACGGGTCACAGCTGATTGGTAGATGATCGTATCCTTCTTGCGTTTAATAGCAGCTAGTTTGCCCATTACAGAAACCTTTTTACAGGCATCTTCCCAAGCTTCTCCTTGAGCGAGCAATTCTTCAAGAGATATTAAGCGCCTGAATTGCCAGGTTAAACCAGCGAGGAGGGGGACAGAATCACCGTCACCACTTCGGATAAGGGCATGTAAAACATCAATTACTCTTTGATACGTCCCTGTGGTGATGTGTTCAAATAAAGAGAAGACACTCTCTTGGCGGGTATGTTGGATATATTGTTCAACTATGTCTTCATTTACCGTCTCCACTCCTTCAGAGGCAATAAACTGGATAAGTTGCCCAGCGATAATTCTTAATTCTTGTGTATTGTTTTCTACTAATTCTAGTAATAATTCTACCGCATTGGCAGTGATGGAAAATCCAGCTTTAGTGAATTGGGAGCGCAACCAATCTGGTTTGCGGTTTTCGTACATTTCCCAGAAGGTAATAATCTGGTTTTTGGGCACTCCTTTTGAAAGTTTAGCAGGAAGATAATGATCTGCACTAATAATCACAAGAGTTGCACTAGCAACTGGGTCTTTAATATATTGTGCGAGTTCGTTAACCTGGGCAGTTTGTAATGATTCTGCTTGACTGAGAATTACTAACCGATGGTCTGCAAATAATGAATTATTTTGTAATGCTGCAAATATTTCACCATTTAGAGTCTCAAAAGGGTAAAAGCGATGTATTTCGGGATCAGAACCAAATTCTTGGCGTAGATTAGCACGAATCTCTTTTAAGCGGTCCCCTTTATCCCCTGTTTCAGGGCCTAGCAACAGGTATATACGTTTATTAGTGCTCATAATCTCTGATAATCATGTGTAGTTTGCCGAGAATGGTTACATCTTTTGAGATGATAGAACCATATTTTGGATTTTCAGAGCGCAATTCAATGGCAGAATTGGTCAGATAAAATCGTTTGAGTGTAACGCGGTTGTCCTCGCCGACTCGAGCCACAATGATTTCACCGTTATTAGCACTACCTGCTTGGCGAATAATAGCCAAGTCACCATCGAGGATGCCAGCATCAATCATGCTGTCACCTTCAACGTGGAGGGCAAAATAATCCCCTTGTGCTGGTATGAGAGAGGTCGGAATTTGTAAATCATACTCTTTGTTTTCTTCAGCCAAGATGGGTGTTCCAGCGGCAGTGGCGCCTAGAACTGGAATAGCAATTGTTTCTATAGATTGCGAAGGGGAGAATCCAATCACCTCTGTGGACCGGGAAATACCTTCTGAAGAGCGAATAGCGCCTTTACGCTCCAAGGCTTTAAGATGATCATGGGCAGCTTTCACTGTTATTTCAAAATATTTTGCTATATCCCGTACAGCTGGAGCATAAGAATTTTTCTCGATGTATTGTATGATAAAATCAAGAACTTCTTGTTGCCTATTGGTTAAAACTTTCATGATTTACTCCTATTCTTCAAATCTGTTGAGAAAGAGTTGCTCAATAGCATCGGCAGCCTCTTCTTCGTCTGATCCTTCAGTAGAGATAGTCAATCGGCTTTTGTACGCTGCTCCAAGGGTGATTATCCCCATTATCGACTTTCCATTAATTTTCATATTATCTTTCTCCATGTAAAGATTGGATGAAAATTTATTCGCTACCTTTACAATCATGGCAGCCGGACGGGCATGAATACCTGCTCGGTTCAAAACTTCAACTTCTCGCTCGACCATGATCAAAATGTCTCCTCGTTGCTATAATACAAATTTCGTGCAGATTCACTTTCGAGCCATTTTAGGACACTTTGGTCAAATTCTTTAGCTGAATAGTATCCTAGTTTCTTTAAGCGCTCGTTACGTGCGGCTGTCTCAATGATAATGGGAACGTTTCGTCCAGGTTTTACTGGAATTTCCAATTTTGGTACAGATATTCCTAATAATGTTTCAGTAATATCTTCCCCTATACGGTCATAATTCTTATTCGAGTCCCATTCTTCCAAATGAACTAAAAGTTGCACTTGTTTTTTTTCACGAATGGAACCGACACCGAATAAGTTTGCCAAATTTAAGATGCCAAGTCCCCTTATTTCCATATGGTGAGCTAACATCGGATTTTCTCCACTTCCAATGAGGTAGGTGTCGCTAATATTGCGTAATTTCACGGTATCATCACTGATTAGGCGATGTCCACGTTCAATAAGTTCTAATGCTGTTTCACTTTTACCTACTCCACTATCACCAGTAATCAGGACACCAATTCCATAGACCTCTACTAGAACTCCATGAATAGTGATCGTTTGGGCAAAAATCTCATCCAAGAGCTGGATTAAGCCTCTTGAGAAATCTGCAGATCCTAAAGCTGTTTGGAGTACCGAACAACCTGAACGCTCTGCAATTTCAATAAATCGGGAACTTGGCTCGCCCCCATTACAGAAAAGACACGTGGGAATAGGGTAGGAGAAAAGACGTTCAATAGATTCCATGCGGTCTTCTGATTCGAGTTTTTTTAGATATTGTTGTTCTCCACGCCCAAAGACTTGTATACTTTCATGGCTGAATTCGGCAAAGAAACCGCTAAGAGGTAACCCAGGGCGGCTAATTTTAGAATTCGAAAGTTTGCGTGACAGCCCACTGCGCCCAGCTACGCAAGTGAGTTGTAAGTGATTGTGCTCTTTTAAATCGAGATCTAAAAGATCGAGAATCGAGAATTCAACCATAATCTCTCCTTCTGGACTATACCATATCATAAACTGATATGTGAGCGTTTGTTAAGTAGTTTCGCTATTTAGGGTAAATATAATGCCCTAGATCGCTCTAGGGCACATATGAAGATTGTATTTGGGCGGTAAATTCCTCAATAGTCTTGTATTTTACCTTTTTCCTTACGGGCGACTGCTTCGAGTTTATCAACTAGTAGTTCGATTCCCTCGTACAATTCGTAGCTATCAGTGCTGACCATCTTCACCAATCCCCAGGAAAAGTGAATTTTTCCATCGAGGTGGAAACCTTGTCCTACGGTTTCCCGTGTAACGGTAATTGTTAGATCGTGGATGAAGTTCTCAGCGAATGAGAGCTTCTTGAGTTTTTTATCAAAAAACTCGCGCGTCGCATCACTTACGTTGTAACGGATTCCTTTGATTTCTAGATTCATAGGGCCTCCTTCACTAGGTCATATAAAAATGATAAGGCGGACAGGGGGAAAAGTCAAATGGAAAGCCGGAGGGGAGGTGAAGCAAGATTATAACCCAAGTGGTAAGTATCATGTTAAACTGGTCTCTATGAAAGGAAAGAGCAAGGTTTTACAAAGTGTTGGGGTTTTTATATTCCTATTAGTACTTGCTTTAACACTCGGTGATGTAAGCAATATTTCTATGGAACCTATATGGGAAAAAAATGCGCATTCCATCACTAGCGGGTGGCATCTCTTTATTGATGGCAATTTGTTTGATTCTGACTTTCACTTACCAACTGTTTTCCGCGGAGAAGATTTAACTGAGAAGGAGGTTCGGTTAACCTACACCTTTCAAGAAGCTGAGATTGCTTCACAAAGTTTAATGTTTCGAACATCTCAGAAATCAGTCACAGTATTATACGATGGAGAGGAGATCTATAACTTCGATGCAAACATAGATGCGCGAAGAATAAAGGTATATGGATATATTAATCATTTTGTTCGAATACCTAGTGCGATGAAGGGGTCAAAGTTAGATATTATTACGGTGGGTCATAGTAAGAAATCGAGCAATACATTTTATCCAGTCTATCTCGGAACACGTGTTTCTCAAATTGTTGGCTTGTTTTCATACGATGGCCTTTCGCTTATTTTTGGCTTGATTATACTCACTACTGCAATCAGTATTTTTATTATGGCAGTCACTTTGCTAAGGCACTTAGAGGTTCTAAAAAGTGCTTTTGCTTTTGCTGGTATAGAGTTTTGTGCAGGGCTCTGGATAATCAGTGGGAGTATGTCGACCCAATTAATAGTCCATAACCAACTCATCCTATTGGTTTCCGGTATCCTAGCTATGTTCTTACTGCCCTATTTCCTGACTCACTTTGTTGTATCCATGTATCATATTCGAGAGTCAAAAATATTAAAAAAGATTGTTTTGCTATTTCCTTTTACTTTTATTATTATCTCGATTCTTCAGCTCCTGAGTGTGACTAACTATCATATGTTTCTCACACCAGCAGCCATTGCCTTATTCCTCTACCTGATATTCTTGGTCACCTGTGCAATTAAAGCTTTCCTAAATGGGAACCTAGCTATAAAACAATTTCTTATTGCAATAACCGCTCTTCTTTTATCAGTATTAGGTGAATTAATTTTATTATTGCTGCCCTTTGCTACCTTGGTAAATGCGTTAATTTTGAATGTAGGTATTCTTGCTTTCGGTGCGATCCTCTTACAACAAGTGTTGGTTTTAATCATGCGCTATGTGGAGCGCAAGGGAAAGGAAGAGTATCTTTTATCGTTGGCACATACCGATGATTTAACTGGTTTGGCCAATCGACGGGCATTTGAAGAGCGGATGGAAAATTTACGGAATTCAAATCTAGAATCATCTTCAGTGGGGATTATGGTTTTTGATGTAAATAATCTAAAGATTCTCAATGACCTTAAAGGTCACGTTGCCGGTGATATGCTCTTGCGAAATGTCGCAAGTTTGTTGGAAAAATGGGTTGCGGGGGTAGGTGAGGTGTTCAGAATCGGTGGAGATGAGTTCGCTATTATTTGTGACCCATGTGATAATGAACATTACGAGGAATTGAAAAACATAATTGCCTGTGATGAGGCCACCCAGAGCAGTAAAACAACAAATCTCAGTTTCGCCTATGGCGAAGCTATATATTCTAAAACTGATGCATATGCATCAATTGATGAGGCTTTTGCCGCCGCAGATGCTGAAATGTATAGGCATAAGGCTGAAATGAAGCGAGAAAGTGTCAGGTAGTTCTCTCATAGGAAGAGTCAATGTTGAGAGCGTTCCTATATTTAGAGACCGTTCTACGGGCAATCTTAATACCCTGTTCGCCTAGCATATTGGCAATTTTTTGGTCAGATAAAGGTTTTTCACCCGTATGAGTTTCTATGATTTCTTGTACCAATTCCATCACAGCCCGCTTTGAAATTTCTTTCTCTCCAGGTGAGGTCATCTGTAAGGCTGAACTGAAGAGTTCTTTAATTGGAATAATGCCCCAATCAGTATCTATATACTTTCCTTGAACAGCGCGGCTAATTGTTGTTTCATGTAAAGAGAGTTCTTCTGCAATTTGGCGGTAGGTGAGGGGCTTTAGGTAACGGGGACCTTTCAGGAAGAACTCATGCTGTACCTTAAAGAGTTCAAGTCCAATCTTTTTAATAGTATTACTTCGCATTTGTATCTGCGATATTAAAAGGGAAGCCGATTTTATGGCTTGATTGATATAAGCTGAGGTCTCTTTGTAGTCTTTGTCACGGGGATCTGTAGCTAGTGATGAGAAGTTGGGATCTATGGTGAGAGTAGGAATGTTTTCAGAGTTTAAGCGTAGCTGTAGGCGCCCTTCTATTTTACGTGCAACAAGGTCAGGAATGACATATTGCGTCTCTGCATTGGAATGTTGTAACCCTGGGTACGGATTAAGCGTTTTTAAATATTGGTAGAGCATGTGGACTGTTTCTTCACTAATCTCAAGTTCTTTGGCAACCTCTCTCACTTTATTGAGTCGTAATTGTTCCAAATGGTTGTATACAATGGAGGTAAATATTTCCAGGTCTTTATCGGCTAGATTATCTGCTTTTGCTTGTAAAACCAACGATTCTCGGAAATCAGTTGCTCCAATACCAGGAGGATCTAAACTCTGAATAATGGGTAATACTCGTAACAATGCGTTGCGCAAGTTACTTTTAACCAGCTTTTCTGGGGGGTTTTTGTGGAACCCGTAGTGATCGAGATTGCTAATGATAAGTGTCCCTAATTGCTGTTCTTCGTCACTTATATGTAAGCATCCTAATTGTCTGAGCAGGTATTCTTGCAGAGATTCTGATCTGGTCAATGCACCTTCAAGGAATTGTTGGTTCCGATCGGCTGAATCTTGATCATAATAAGAGGAGAGACGGACATTACTTCTGTAGCTTGGTTCATAGACTGAAGTGTCGCTATAATCATCTTCGGGGCGGACTCTATTTTCTACCGCACTGATTCTTTCAATGGAGAGGTTGCGGTCGGTTGGTATCTCTAAAGCGGGGTTTTGTTCAATTTCTGCCTTAACTTTTTGTTGTAGCTCTAAGGTGGACATAGCTAGGATTTCAAAAGTTTGGATAAGCTGGGGGGAGAGTGTGAGTTGTTGTTTTAATGTTTGTTGTAATCCCAAGGTTGGGTTCATGTCATATCACCTTCGGTAAAATCGTCACCAAAGTAGATCCTTCGGGCTTCTACGTTCTGTAAAAGTTCATTTCGTTTTCCACTTGCGAGGATTTCTCCTTCGTTAATGATATGAGATTCATGGGTAATTGCCAAGGTATCACGAACATTATGGTCAGTAAGTAGTATTCCAATTCCCTTATCGGCGAGTCTTGTTATCAATTTTTTTATTTCATAGACAGCTTTCGGATCAATCCCCGCAAAAGGTTCGTCCAACAATAGGAACTGTGGATTACTGGCGAGGCTACGTGCGATTTCGGTGCGGCGTCGTTCTCCTCCACTGAGAGTATAACCAAATTGCTTGCGAATAGAAGTTAATCCAAATTCTTCTAAAAGCGTTTCAACGGTCTCATGTTTTTCTTTTTTTGTAAGATCATCTCTAGTTTCAACTACTAATTTCAGGTTATCCTCTACTGCTAATTTTCGAAAAATTGAGGGTTCTTGGGGGAGGTAAGAGAGTCCCAGACGAGATCTACGGAACATAGGCATTTTCGTCACATCTTGGTTATTGAGTAGAATTTTTCCATGATCAGATTTTATGAATCCCACAATCATATAAAACATGGTTGTCTTTCCAGCTCCATTGGGGCCTAAGAGTCCAATGATTTGCCCTGACTCCATCTGGAGTGAAACATCCTTTACAACCAATTTACGACCGTACCGTTTAGCCAGGTGTTCTACCTGGAGGGTAGCATTAACCATGTACGGTCCCCTCAATAGCTCCTTCCATCAAAATCTCTTCCGTTTCCAAGTCTATTGTTGTTACTGCGGCTTGGTACACATCACCTTTCCAATTAACTGAGGAGTTACCTAACAACGACAATTGCATCAATTCTCTATTGTATTCAATGTGATCAGCACGACAGATCATGGGACCAGATTCAGTATGACGTAATAACTTGGCAGCAATTTGTAACTGAAGCAAGCCGTCGATTCGATTGTAGGAGAGATAGGCTCCCGATGCAATTATTTCATTTTTGAGGTCTTGTATTTCTACCCAACCATCAACCAATAACTGTTCGGTCTCACGGTCAAATGAGATGCCTGTAGAGTTAATAATAAGGTTGTTTTCAGTATCAGTAATGCGTACTGAACCAGTGCCGACTAAATATCTGGCGTTTGGACCAATAAGTTCAATCGTCTGAGCTTCAAATTGGATGCTTCCAGAGGAGACCACGGCACCTTGTGATAACAGAATCGTTTCACGTCCTTCACGCATCACAGCACGAGTGTAGCCTCCCTTAAAGGTGATGGGATCGGCTGCAGGGAGGAGTGCTACACACATGAAGGCAATCATAATCAGTAATAGTTTTTTATTCATAGTGTAGTCTCCCTTTTTCCATTTTTAGGAATTCAAAAGTGGCTGTTTTTAAATCACCTGTGAATCCAGTTCCCTGTAGTATATCATGTTCGTGCAAGGTCAGTGTTACTAACGTGTCACGTTCGCCAATTGCAATACGTTCTTCATTATCCCAGTCGAGTTGATCAGCTTCGATAGTAAAGATATTTTGGTGATTTTCGATATAAACGCCTTTAGACATAACGAGGTTGTTGGTATCGGTATCAATTATTGCAAAGCCAAATGTACCCGAGAATATAAGGTGGCCTTGTTCATCGTGTTGAGTAAAAGAGGCCTCGGTAATAAAAGCTTGTTGACTTTCCTGATAAATTTCTATTATTGCTGCATGAATTTGGATAGGTTGTAACCCTTCCAAACCGAGGAGATAGCGGGTGTTTTCTAGTTTCATATCGGGAAAATCGGCAGGGCGTGTCGAATTTAAGGTGTTTTCTGGAGCAAATGAGCATGCAGTGAAGAGAAAAAATGAGGTCATCATGAGCATGAAGAATCTACCAAATTTTCTCTTAGTGTCCATTACGACATTTTTTCCTCTGCTTGGATGATTCGTGTAATCTCTGGTGTATACTCTTTTTCTTTAAGCTTGGAGAATGTGCGGCTTATTAAAAATCCAATTGCAATACCTACGATACCACCGATAGCTCGTATTCCCTCTTGGACTCCAGAGTTGAATAGTACGGGTAAGTAATAACCCACAGGAAAGAGGAGTACGGGAACTAAGAGGGTCATAAAGCCGGCTAACACGGTCTTACCTGAGGGTAAGAAAAGTTCCACAGTATCGCCTACGGTGAGGTTTGTCTCTGTAGCATTATAGGCAATGAAGTTTTTGTCTCTAGTGCCACAAAACGCGCCTGCTTTACAGTTTTCACAACTAGGTGTTTGACATGAGACAGTAACCATCCCATCTTCTCGTATAGAAATAACAGAAGCTTGTTCGTACATAATGGCTCCTTACGATACATTTTGTTCTTCAGGGGAATCAACAGGCTGACGGAGAAGTTCAATAGTTGTGGCCTTGCCCGTATCATCGATATCGATAATTACCCCTTGCAATTCAATTTTACCCCAAGATTCCTGTGCTCGGGAAGGCACTTGGGTTAAAAAGCGTTCAATCTCAATGTCAGATTTAAAGCCCCCGACACTTTCAGTGCTACCGCACATTCCTATGTCGGTGATTATGGCTGTCCCTCCATCTAAGATTCTAGCATCAGATGTGAGGACTTTTGTATGGGTGCCTATCATAGCAGCTGTTCTTCCAGCTATATGGTAAGCCATAGTCTGTTTTTCTGCTGTGGTAGTTGCATGAAATTGGAGGCAGATGAGTGGTGTTTCTTCTTTTAATTTTTCAATGAGTGCGTTAGCTACGTGGTATGGATTGGCGAGGTGTGTTCGAGGAAAATCGGCATTCCCTAAAAGGTTAATGAAAGCCACTTTTTTCTCTTTGATATCAAAAATTCGATATCCTCGTCCAGGGTTCCCTAGAGGATAATTAGCAGGCCTCATTATTTTAGGGTTCTTGGTTATATATTCCACCATATCTTTCTTGTAATAAGTTTTCTCACCAGTCATGAGGAGATCTACGCCAAGTTTGAGGATTTGTAAGGCATGATTTTTCCCCAATCCATACCCATTCGTCGCCCCTTCTCCATTGGCCACAACAAAATCAATCTCACGAGACTCCTTTAAAGGTTTCAATCCCCCTTTTAAGGCGTGGATACCAGGACGGCCAACAATTTCTCCAAGAAAAAGAATTCGAATACTCATGCTCACACTGTAGTTGTCTTTGCAACCTTTTTCAAGTTTAGAGGCACCAATCACCAAGAGCTTTATCTAAATTGAGAATTATGGTGGTTTTGTACGCAGTAAGTGCTACGTAATAAGAGTTTTATATCTTTAATACACCCAGTATTTCTTGGTGTCAGAGTAAGTAGGCATATTACGAGTGTGTAAAAGAAATCCCGGATTACGAGAAAGTGTAATCCGGGGGTATAACGAGATAACGGGCTTACTATGCGCGAGCTGCTTTTAGTGCAGCTTCATAGTCTGGGTGGTTGGTTACCTCTGGAACATATTCGACGTAGGTGACTTTATTATTTTTGTCCAGCAAGAAGACTGAGCGAGCAATGAGACCAACATTAGGTAAATAGGCCCCAAAGGTATGGGCAAAATTACGGTCTTTGTAGTCACTGACAGTAGTGACATTTTCTACCCCAGCAGCTCCGCACCAACGAGCCTGAGCGAAGGGGAGGTCCATAGAAACAACAATGACGCTAACATCTTTGATTTTAGTTGCTTCTTTGTTGAAGCGTCGTACTTCTGCATCACAGACGGAGGTGTCTAGAGATGGTACAGCGAGAATAAGTTTTTTCCCTTTTACGTCGGTAAGATTAAATGGACTAAGATCATTTTTTACAGCGGTGAAGTTGGCAATTGTGTCGCCTATATGTATTTCTGTTCCAACTAATTCTACGGGATTTCCTGCAAATGTTACTTTCATATCGTACCTTCCTTATATCTTAAAGAGATATATAAGCAATTTACGAATTAATTTAGCAATCGGCAATGCGTTGACAAATAATGAATCCCTGCGTTATAGTCTCGATGCGCCCAGATGGCGGAATTGGTAGACGCGCTAGGTTCAGGTCCTAGTGGCCGCAAGGCTGTGCAAGTTCAAATCTTGTTCTGGGTAAATCTCATAAACTCATATAGATAATTTAGTTAATTATATCTCTTTAGAGGTTGGCCCTCCATGCAATGCTAAAAAGTCTCATGGAAAGTGACCCCTAAATGACTATGAAAATTATAAAATACATTTTTATTAGCAGGAGAATGTGGTTTATAGATGAACCTTTATGTGGATCGACTGGCAATCTTCCAAACTTGACTTTAATCATTTTTACAATTATGGTGAACCGTCATTCACTAAGTGAATCAAGGTTCACTATATATTGGGAGAAAAATAAATGAGCAACAACAAGAATAATCGAGCTGCGCTAATGGCAGAGGGGCCTCTCAAAAAGACCCTTTTGACACTCGCTATCCCAACTATAATAGCAACAATAATTAATGCTGTTTATAATTTTGTAGATACATTATTTGTAGGAATGCTACATGATACTGCCGCTATGGGAGCTGTATCTGTAGCATTCCCGTTATTTATGATTCTGGCAGCTATCGGGCAAATGTTAGGAGTGGGAGCAGGTTCATATGTTTCTAGAAGTTTAGGTGCTGGAGAAAAAGAAAAAGCTGACAAAACAGCCTCTACAGCTCTTTTACTAGCAATAATTATAGCTGCACTGGTTACCGTGCTTATCTTATTATTTTTGGGGCCCATATTAAAACTTATGGGAGCGACTGCATTAGTATTAATACCAGGGAAAAGTTATTCATCTTGGATTGTAGGAGGGGCTCTATTTACCATCATAAATATGACTTTGAATAACATAATACGAGCAGAAGGCAACACAAGATATAGTATGAACGCCTTAATTATTGGTGCAGTTTTAAATATCATATTCGATCCAATATGTATGTTTACGTTTAACTTGGGACTTGAGGGAGCTGCTATAGCAACTGTACTCGGGCAGTTAGTATCTACAGTTTACCTGCTCAAATACTTTATTGGTAAGAGTTCATATGTAACGATGAGCCGTAAGAATATTAGTAGGGAAAGTGAGATATATAAAGAGATCTTTAAGATTGGGTTGCCTGTGTTCTTTATGCAATTTTTATCTAGTATGGCCTTTAGCCTACAAAATGTGGCTGCATCAGCGTATGGAGAAAGTGCGCTTGCATCGATAGGGATTACACTTAAAATAACAATGATCCCATTATTTGTAATGATGGGATATAATCAGGGATTTCAACCATTTGCAGCCTATAATTATGGTGCAAGGAATTATGGAAGAGTTAGAGAAGGCTTACGTATATCAATCAGATGGATGATGTCATTTGGATGTATAGCTCTAGTGATATTTTTATTGATTCCAGAGCAATTAATGAAAATATTTTCAACTAATATAGAGGTGATCGAATATGGCGTAAATAATTTGCTAGCCTATAATATATTTCTACCATTGGTAGGGTACATGATGATACATACAGGATTGTTCCAAAGTTTTGGAAAAGGAAAGCAAGCCGCAATTTTAGCACTTGTAAGGCAAGGGCTTTTCTTTATACCTTTACTTCTCCTTTTCCCAAGTCTATTTGAAACCTATAGTACTCAATTGGCATGGGTGATACATGTATTCCCCTATAAAATGCCAGCAGGCTTAGCCGGTGTTATGACCGCACAACCCGTAGCAGATATCCTTTCAATTATTTTAACAGCCTTTTTTGCATATTCAATTAAAAAAGAAATTTCGATTGAAGAGAGTGCAAATGCAGAGCTACTAGGAGAAGATCCATGCCAAAATTAATACCTAATGTAGACGATAGGATTTTTCTATCAGCCAAAGAGTTGTTTCATGAAAAGGGATATGACCAAGTAAATATGAAAGATATCTCTAAAAGAGCAGGTATAGCAGTTGGGACACTCTATAATTATTTTCCCAATAAAAATGAATTATATTTTGCCGTGTTGGAAAAGAGCTGGAATAAGACGTTTGAAAAATTAGATGAGTTACTAAGTCAAGACCTAGATAAAGAAGAAAAAATAAAATCTTCTCTAACACTTATATATGAGGATGTTTTAGATAGAAGATGTATGGGCATCCAAGTTCGTAAAGTAAAAGATTTAAAAGGCAATAAATCTATAGAAATAATTGAAAACAAAATAGTGAGTAATGTTAAAGCAATATTTGAAGATATCAAGATAAGTAAACAATTTGAAGATGATGAGAACATACTCGATAAGGTAGTCTATTCTCTCCTTATCAACGTAACTATGTTAGTTGATTATTACCCGAATGATAAGGCTAGAAACATAGAATATCTATATAGTGGGATAGTGGGGTTTTTCAGATAGTAAGGATGGTGGAAAATATGGGCTAACGCCGTTTAAAAAGAAGACCTTAACTGTGATAGATAGCCTAAAATAGGAGGGCGGTGGCCCTGTTTCTAGGCAGCTTTTTCTATGATTTACCGCTTTCATGGACATTTATCTTGATTGATTTTACAATGACATATCTGGTTACAACAAACCCCCTATATTTAATTCGGGAAAATAAGAGGATATATCATTATGAGCGAACAATCGCAACCGGGAAATTCTCAAACCTATACTAGGATTGCACATAAGGAAAACAAACAGATTGTAAGAACCATATACTTGAGTTTCTTGTGTGTACTTGTCGGAGTCGTGGCTGGTTTTGGTGCTGTCGGGTTACGGTATCTGATAAATTTTTTCCACAACTTGCTGTTTTTAGGAAAACTCTCATTCAAACACACTACAGGGCTGTCTCCATGGGGCAAGCTGGTAATCTTTGTTCCTGTGATAGGTATCGCCTTGGCAAACTTCATGACAGAAAAATGGGCTCCTGAAGCCAAAGGTCATGGCGTACCCGAGGTGATGCTAGCAGTATCTGAAGATAAGGGTAAAATCAGGCCTGTGGTTGCTATTATTAAAACAATTGCCTCAGCAATCACCATTGGAAGTGGAGGGTCGGTAGGAAAGGAAGGACCTATTGTGCAGGTAGGCTCATCCTTTGGTTCAACCCTCGGTCAAATCTTTAATCTCAGTCCCCGTGAAACTATCATCCTAGTTGGAGCGGGAGCTGCAGGAGGTATCGGCGCAACATTCAACGTTCCTATCGGTGGAGTAATGTTTGCCCTTGAGCTGATAATTCCTGAATATAGCATCATGACCATTATGCCCATGGTTATCGCATCCATCATCGCTACATTCATTTCTACAATGATTCTAGGAGTTTATCCAGCTTTCGTCATACCCCAATATGTCATGATCTCTTCCTATGAGTTGTTGTTATACGCTTTGTTGGGCGTAGCAGCTGGATTGCTTTCAATCGCCTTTATCCATGCAGTCTATTTTGTGGAAGATTTTTTTGATAATCTCAAGATCCCCTCAATCTTCAAAGCTCTGATAGGGGGAGTCATTGTCGGTTCGATTGGTTTGCTCTCTCTCAATTTGTTCGGTTCATACTACCTTTTTGGGGCTGGGGATGACTTCATGAATGCAATACTTGCAAATGAGATGCAAACCTTGCTCGTGTTGTTGGTCCTCGTTGTTCTTAAGATTATAGCGAACACGGTTACGTTAGGTGCTGGAGGATCTGGAGGTATTTTTGCACCGTCTCTTTTCTTAGGAGCGGCCCTTGGTGGAGCCTTGGGTGTTGTCGGTAACTTTCTTTTCCCAGGCTCGATAGGATCGGTGGCGGCTTATGCTATCGTTGGAATGGCCGCGATGGTCTCAGGAGTCACCGGTGGTGTACTCACCTCCATCATCATGATCTTTGAAATGACAAGAAACTACGAAATCATGCTTCCTCTTATGCTAGGAGCCGTAATCTCCCATTTTGTGGCAAAATTATTATACAAGGAGACTATGTATACCAAAAAGCTAACAAGACGGGGTATAAACATTCAGTTTGATAAGCGGATTTCTACTTTCAAGGAAATCTCAGTTGGGGATATCATGAAAACTCCCATTATCTCTTGTAGTTCTAAAACAAGTGTGAAGGAGACACTTGCTCTGATGCACAAACATGAATTAGGAGTTCTTCCTGTAATTGATGGCCAAGATGTCTTGGGAACTATCAGCTACAAGGAACTGTACACTGCCAAGCCTGACCAGAACGACCTCATTGGCAATCTGGTCAATCGCAAGAACATCTGCATTCCGAGTACGTCAAACCTCTATGATGCGCTTGAAGTTGTGCAGGAGATAAAGGGAGACATTCTCATCGTAAAGGA
>CAZGDR010000023.1:0-31136 GCA_964524755.1 uncultured Spirochaetaceae bacterium | reverse complement strand
AAAAAGATTTCACTAGGAGGATATAAGGAGAGTTGGGTTAGTTTTTGAGGTTGTTTTTGATAAACTGGAGCATATCGAGGGCCTTAGGAGGGCACCCAGCTAGAGAGTTAGCGAGACCTTTTGTACAAACTCCCACACCGATGTTGTCACCACTTTTTGCCTTATACCCTTGGCCAATATGAATTTTGTGCTTTAGATGGCCTAAAAGACCTTGTTCTTCTAGACGTCCTAGAGCATGGATGAGATTTCCATAACAAGCGCTGCAAGCAGACAGCGGAGCAGTATAGGTAGCTAGTTTTTCTACACGGCCACTCGGTGTATAACTTTCAGCAGGCAGATCTTTATTCAGTGTCCGGTAATTTAGTTTAAATAAATCGGTTGTCCCGACCCCATAATTCTCGGCTTGGGTGAGGTAAGGAATCTCGTGTACAGAATACCCCATCAAACTAGCGCCGAAGGTATCAATGAGGACACTATCGAGGCCAGCAAACATCCGGTTTGTTTGGACGGGATTGCCTCCCTCTTCAAAATCAAGATCCCCATTGATGCTATCAACGATGACGAGATCTGCTTTACGAATTGCATTGAGCGCAGCGATAGGCTTGTGTAAGCCCCAAGTATGAAATTGTCGTTTACTCGGATCAGAGATACAGCCTTTCATATTTTTTAAAGCACAAGTAATGGTTGTTTGGCAGTGGCCTTTCAACACTGGTAGATTTATAAGATAATCAGCATCGAGGATGGTTTTAGATATTTCTATAGGGAATCCATGCATTGTGATAGCCTCATAACGATCTTTTTTAACATCGACTAATGTTACCCCATGCTCTTTGACGAATTTGTCATACCCATGCGCTTTGAAAGCTCGTGCAGTACTTTCGCCTACCCAAGAACTCTCGACAATACTAATATGCTTATATCCATTGTTGCGCAAGTAGATAATGATAGCTTCTACAATTTCAGGGTGGGTCGTAGCTCCATTTTCTGGAGGGGAGGCTACAACCAGATTGGGTTTCAATACAATCGAGGCTGTTTTGGGGACTGAAGAGATTATATCGCACTGTTCTAGTAACTTAGTAGTCATCTCAAAAGGATTTGATCCGTATATCATTATAATTTCATGTGGTTGCATCATAACTCCTTGTAGAATTATTGTAGATGGAAAAAGTGTTTTATACAAAGGCAATCTTTACAGGGCAGGCGGTGTGCTACCTAAACTATTGTTGGGATGCAACCGTTCTATTGCCAGAGCAATTGAGTAGCGATAGTGAATAGTAGTATCAGCGGCTCCATAACAATAAAGGGTATGATGGTATTTTATGTATGTTATTGCCAATTTTGTTAAAAAAATAGGGATTTATGTATTTTTAGTATTTCATTTTTTTCTAAGTCCTGTAGAGTAGAGGTATGAATAACTATAAAGAGATCAAAGAAGTTTGCCAGAGATTCAATAGTGGGTTTGATGGAGTTGAACACCTAATTATGGATTGGGGGAGAGAGAAGTCTCAACTAAAGAAACCATTGCGGGAAATACTCTCGATAGATGACGACGGTCGTTATCCTGAAGGATACGGTAGCCAAAGTGCAGGGAATTACCTGCTCTCGCTTGCGCTTACTGACCCTAAGATTATGCAACAGTTGTATGTCAAAAATGAAGTTCATTTAACCACAAAAGCTAAACAGGCCCTCTCTTTCTGGCAGAAACAGCCAGCCTTCTGGTGTTTTTTTAGCGTCAACGAGATATTAAAAGACCAGTTTTTACAGATTGAAGATTTGTTAACCAAAGAGACCCACCTCTTATATTCGCCGGGTATCAGCAAGATGCAAAAAGATAGAACCACGCGCAATAAACACTATCTTTGCCTGATGCTTCCCAATGGGGAATGTTTACAAACTGCAGGAATACTCAGGTTCAATGCTCTCACTGCCTCAGATTTACTTTTCTATTGTTTTCTTTTTGAGCCTGAAGCTAGTTTAACTACGGTCATCAACAACCACTACAGTAAGTTCTTCGTGTTGGATGAAATCTCAACATTACCTTTTGTCATACATCGAGGGCACGACTTGAAATATGTTTGGCATGCATTTACCCTTCCTGATTTCGATATCTCGCGCCTCGGTGGTACATGGGAAATTGGAGAATTAGGCACTAAAGAAAAATTCTATCTTACAGAACCGGATGAAAGTATGTCAGGTGTTCCTCATGCTGAATTGCTCATTGATGATTTTCCTACAATGGGAGCAACGCTATACAGAGATAACTCAACTGGTGAAATGGGACTGCAAACCAACACGGAGGCTTCATATGCCCTGTTTGCAGCTCTACTGGAGCGCTCCTATCCAGAACTTGTGTTACCCGAGCAACCAACTGTTGCTATTTCAATGAGTCTTTTCATGCTATTAGAGGAACTTGGGCTCCCTGTCCCTTGGGCTAAATTCAATGATTTACAGAATTTAACGACAGAAGCTGATGAGGAAAATGAAAGTTTGGAGAAGCCTAACTTGCTTTTGCAACATTATATGGAGGCTAAAAATAAAGGAAAGTCTTTTGACTTAGAAGCTTTTTGCAAAAAAGAGGGCATACCTATAGAAGATGCAACTGCGATTATTAAAGCAGTAGAAAAGCAGTATAAACAAATGGCACCCCCTTTTAACGTAGCACCAGAAGACGAAGTGTTTGAACTTTCTGGCTGGCCAGTACCACCTCCTGCAACTCTGCGTCTCTTTAGCTCAGACTTATGCGATTCAGATCTCTTTGAACTCCAAGATGATAGAGAGACACGCCATCAGTTTCAAGCACTCACTGGCGGGGAATATACCGATGAGATTGAAGAGGAGGGGTTGTGTGAGTATGTGGAAAACATGTTTTTCGATTACTTCGATTACGATCTCTCCTATTTCCTGATGAACTCTTTTTATTGGATTTTTTATCATAAGGGGAGAGAGTGGGTTCCTGCCCGTAGTTATGCACTAGAAATACTCAAGTTATTCCCTCGCCCTATTGGGCGACTCTATCCGGAGCCTGAGGACTTCATTCAGGAGTTCAGCGAGTTCATCAAAAGGATACTGTGTAATCGAGGTCTCTGCACGCTTTCTTCTCGTCCCAGAGCCGCGGCTATAAAAAAGGGTACTTACACGATAAAAGCAACAGAAGCCTTCTACAGTATGTTTTCGGCAATTAAAGAATAGATTCAAAGCTTCCTATCACACACTCTTCAATGTAGGATAGTGCTCATCTGCTGTGTGTCGATTTAGAATAACTGAAAGGGGATTGCCAATTCTGAGGGTCAATTATTACTACTCGAGGGTACAGACAAAACTGTTATCATGGATTAAGAAGAGAGATGGTATAGAAAAACATTCAAAAAGCCGAGCTCAGTTGTTAGGACCAAGCCGTCTTGCTACTTCTCCTAAGCATAAACTGATCTATCATCGCACTACCGCGATGGGTAATGATATACCACACAAGATCAGAAATTTCAGTTGGGTTGATTAAGTCTTCTTGGTCTATATCAGGCCTTACAGAGTCAATCATCTCAGTGGCAACTCCTCCAGGAGAGATTGTATATATTCGAATGTCTTCTAATTGCACCTCTTTGGCAAAAGCTTTGGTAAAGCCTAATAGAGCATGTTTGGACGCCACATATGCGCTTTGTAATTCGTAACCGGTATGTCCAACCACCGATGCCATTTGAATAATGGTCGGTGCCGCCGATTTGCGCAACCAAGGGAGGGCATTCTGGCAAAGAAAATAGGGTGCCCTTGCATTAATATTCATAATTTTATCCCACTCTTGAAGGCTTGTTTTCTCGAGGGGTAAGTTTAAGGAAATTCCAGCATTATTGACGAGTAAGTCAATACTGCCTAGTTTTTCGCCTGCTTTTTGAATTAATTCTTCGGGAGCTTCCGGTTTTTCCAAATTTATTTGGATGATATATACTTCTCCGCAGTTGGGAGATTGAAGCAGTTTCTCTTGTGCCTGTTCTAGATGTTCCTTGTTTCTGCCTGCAATACAAATATCAATACCGTTTTTTGAGAGTTTTTCAGCAATATGAAATCCGATACCTCTTGAGCCACCGGTTATTAGGGCTTTTTTAATCTCTGTAGTCGCTGTATCCATAATTTATGGGCCTCCTTAATTAACACAATCAAAGCGTATTCTATCATTTATTGGAAAAAGACTGTATCCCATCTGAATTGTCTTGTAACTATGGTGTTATAGAAGACGTAAGATTAATGATCTTACGATTGGAATTGGGAAAATAAAATCTTAAGGGTTGTGTAAAGATGCGCTAAAGCTTGATTGCAACATCTTTAGGGTAATTATATACTACTTATATGCAACTGAAGAAACCTTTATCCTTTATCCTTGTGAAGCCTTCTGGTCCTGATTGTAACCTCGCCTGTTCTTATTGTTTCTATACGAGGAAGGAAGAATATTTTGGTAGGGGTAAACCACACCGAATGGATGATGAAACACTTGATCTGCTTATCCGGAAAAGCTTACATAGACCTGGTCAACAAATGGCTTTTGGTTGGCAAGGTGGTGAGCCAACCCTCATGGGGCTAGAGTTTTATCAAAGGGCAATCGAATTACAAAAAAAATATGGCAATGGGATGCGCGTTTCTAATAGTATACAAACAAATGGTATGCTAATAGATGAAGCATGGATTACGTTTTTTAAACAATATGCCTTTCTGGTAGGAGTCTCTTTGGACGGACCCCAGCATATTCATGATGCATACCGAATACGAAGAGGAGGAGGTGGGTCGCATGCTCAAGTAGAGGCAGCAGCTCGACTCATGCTTGACTCTGAAGTGGCAGTCAATGCCTTAACAGTTGTAACAGAGTCTAGCGCTTTTCAAGCCGAAGAAATTTATACTTATTTGAAGAAACTTGGTTTTACCTACATGCAATTCATTCCAATTATGGAGATGTCGGAGGAAAATCCACGTGAAGTCGCCGATTACTCTGTTTCTGCCGCATCGTATGGAAAGTTTCTCTGTGATATGTTTGATTTATGGTCTCAGGACTTTGTTGCTGGTCGGCCCACTACCTCTATTAGACAATTTGATTCGTATGGGGCGATCTATTTGGGGCAAAAGGCCTCTGAGTGTACCATGCAGAAAACTTGCGGAGAATACCTAGTAGTGGAACACACTGGGGATGTATATTCTTGTGATTTTTTTGTTGAAGATACATGGAAGTTGGGCTCTCTCCACACTGAACAATCTCTTGAATCTATGCTGAATAGTAAAAGACAGACTCTATTTGGAGAAGTCAAATCTAAACTGAACAATACATGTCTGCGTTGTCCATGGCTTTCCTTCTGTTATGGGGGGTGTCCAAAGGACCGTTTGCGTAATCCAGCTACAAAACGATTTAATCCTTTTTGCGAATCTATCAAGATGTTTTTTGCGTATGCTGATGAAAGATTCAAGGAGTTAATCTATAACCTTCCTCGGTAATACGTTTGGCATTGTCCAATAGAGTACCATCTCAAATAGTGTTACTTTTTAAAATTGAACCCCAATTAAGGTCAGAGTGACCGTGATTAATCCTGAAGATGCAATAATAATTATTGGATTTACTTTTTTTATTCTGACGTAAATAAAACCTAAGATAAACATTATTACAGCTAACCATGAAATTTTAGCCAAAGAAGAGGGGAGGGTTGACTGACCAAACAACGCAAGAAAAAGAATTGATAATCCTGCTGAAGCAATCAAAGCTACAACTGCTGGTCGTAAGCCATATAATACACCTTGCATCACCTTGAGGCTACGATAACGGAAGTAGAACCAAGCGAGTGTGAGTACAATAATTAACGAGGGGAGAACATTACCAAAGGTAGCTATGATAGCTCCTGGTAAGCCCCCAAGGCGAGTTCCCACAAATGAAGCAGCGTTTAAGGAAATTGGACCAGGGGTCATTTGGGAAATGGTCACTACATCAGCAAATTCTTGGATAGTTAACCAGCCATGTACAGAGACTACCTGCTCTTGAATTAATGGCAAGGCTGCATATCCACCACCAAAACTAAATAAGCCTATTTGTATGAAACTCCATAACAGTTGTACATAAATCATAATTTACCTCTGGTGTCTGGTGAATCCTTTTTACGGCCTATGGAAAGTAGTGTTGCCACAATCCCAATTGCAGCACTACTAAGTATTATTAAGACGATATTCCACTCTAGAATATATGTTGCAATAAAAGCTACGAACATAAGGATAATCGGTAATACTTGCTTCTTGCCAAATATTGTTCTAGCCATGGTCGTAACGGCATCAAGGATAACTACCGCCACACCAATACTCATGCCATAAAAGAGAGCTTGTACAATTCGATTGTCTTTTATAGTAGCGTAGATATAGGAGAGGAGAGTAAGAATAATTAATGGAGGAAGAATGGTCCCTAGCAATGTAACTAAGGCACCGGGGACATGTGCAATTTTATAGCCCACCAAAATTGATGTGTTTACTGCTATTGGTCCAGGAGCCGACTGCGCAATAGCGATAAGGTCCATCATTTCTTCTTCATCGATCCAATGCAATTTGTCAACAAAAGTTTTACGCATGAGAGGGACAATGACGTATCCACCACCCACCGTGAAAGCGCTTAAAAGAAAGGTTGAACTAAATAGTTTCCAAAACAACGCAGGCTTGGAAATCTTTGTATCAGGCATTACTGTATTTCTCCTTAAGCGACTGTAACACAGAGTAATTGGCATGTACAATGGACGCTAGTGATTTTAACTAATAGCAATATCTAAACCTAATTTGATCATTGTCGTGAGTGATTGTTCACGCTCTTTTGAGTTCATCCCTTCACCCTTAAAAGGCAAATCACTCACAGTAAGAAGGCAAACAGCATCTACCTGAGCGGCTTGGGCAGTCATATAAAGTGAAGCCGCTTCCATTTCAACCGCTAGTACACCTGCTTTTTTCCATGGGAGAAGGCTTTCTACTCCACCTGGGGTATAAAACAAGTCAGCCGATAAGACTGTCCCAATATGGATTTTCTGTTTAAACTCGGTAGCTTTTTGGTGTGCCTTTTGCAGCAATTGGAATGAACCAGCGGGGACAATGGTACCTGGAACTCCCCATTGAGCACTAAAGTTAGTATCATAACAAGCTGCGGTGGCACCAATAAGATCTCCCACTTGTAAATGATCTTGGAGTGCTCCAGCGGACCCTATTCGGATTAATCGTTTTACTCCATAAGCATGAATCAATTCATGGGCGTAGATCCCCATAGAGGGGCCTCCCATACCGGTTCCCTGTACGGAAACCCGTTCTCCTTTATAGCGTCCCGTATAGCCGAGGATTCCGCGTACTTGAGAATACATGACCGCATCGGTAAGAAAGTTTTCTGCAATGAACTTAGCTCGTAGTGGGTCTCCAGGTAATAAAATAGTTTCAGCGATAGCACCATAATCGGCATTATTGTGAACTGTTGGTATTTGCATAGTCTTCTCCTATTTCTAATATACAAAAAATGTAGCTCTCCATCACTATAAGGGATGCAAACTTATTTATGTAACCTAATCTAACAAATTCCAGGACGTGTGTGTACGCTAGATTGTGTGTAAAATATTATACTGCTGGATTAAGTACAGGCAACCGATAAGAATCTCAATTGTTATTTATATCCAATAGGATTAAGTAACAAAAATTGTAGTTGACAAATGCTATATTAGAAGTTACGCTTTAAGTCGTCGAGCCAGCATAGAGCTTATGTAATATTTACGACTAAGTGAGTATACAGGAAATATATACTTATAACTTTGGACTGGAGGGTTGCGCTAGCTGAGGCTTTTTACGATCCTCATATCCTCTGTTGGATTGTTAATGTTTCGCCAGTCTGGCTTTTTAGGTGTGTAAAGAACAGGCTTTTTATAATATGTATCTTTATAGTAGGTCTAATTTTAAGATCTTCAAAATCGATTTGTGAGTCTTGGATTATTTGTGATCACACAATAGTAGAAATGGAATGGGGATATGGCAGAAAAAAACAAACAAGACCGAGAGAATGGACCCTTCTTGGAAATGCGGGGGATCGTAAAAGATTTCCCAGGGGTAAGGGCCCTCGACGATGTAGATTTCTCAGTACAACTTGGGGAAGTAACAGCTCTCGTTGGAGAAAATGGAGCGGGGAAATCGACGTTAATGAAAATTTTAACCGGCGTCTATACTAAAGATGAGGGTGAGATTTTTATTGAAGGGAAGGATGCCCAAATCGAGGATGTTGCCAGTTCGATTCAGCATGGTATTAGTATGATTTACCAAGAGCTGAATCTTGTTCCAACAATAAACATTGCCGAAAACATTTTTCTTGGGCGTGAAAAGAAAAGAAGAGGCTTTGTTGATACAGCAGAGATGCATAAACAAGCCAAGAAGATTATTGAAACGGTAGGTTTGAAAATCGATACCCACTCACTGGTCAAAAACTTATCAACCGTCCAAAAGCAAATGATTGAAATCTCCAAAGCCCTCTCGGTTAATGCTCGTCTAATTATCATGGACGAACCTACTTCGTCATTAACTGAAACGGAAACAGAATTATTGCTTGGTATTATCCAGGATTTAAAGAAACAACAAGTTGCCATTATTTTTATTACCCATCGGATGAAAGAGATTTTTCAGATTTCCGATAAGATTGCTGTAATGCGGGATGGCAAAATGGTAACAACCCTGAACACATCAGAAACCGATACCAATGAGGTTGTTCGACACATGGTAGGGAGGAATATTGACACGCTCTTTGCTAAAGAAGAGGCTCCCATTACTGATGTGGTGTTTGAAGTTGAAGGAGTTTCGACCAAGAACTTCCTTAAAGATGTTAGTTTTAAAGTACGTAAAGGGGAAATTCTTGGGTTTGCTGGTCTGGTTGGGGCCGGTCGCTCAGAAGTGATGCGGGCTGTTTTTGGTATTGATAAAAGAGAGAGTGGAACCATAAAAGTAAATGGGAAAGAGGTGAAAATTAATAATACCGTTGATGCTCTAACTCATAATATAGGATTTCTACCTGAAGACCGCAAAGAACAGGCTTTGATACTCAACATGACAGTGCGTGAAAATATCACCTTGGCATGTTTGAAGCGCCTATCTAAATATAACTTTCTCGATAAAAAGAGAGAGATTGACGTAAGTAAGAGCTTTATAGAACAGATGCGCGTCAAGACGCCTAGTATGGAACAACGGATACGGAATTTATCGGGAGGAAATCAGCAAAAGGTTGCAATTAGTAAGTGGTTAGCAACCGACTCCCATGTCTTAATTCTTGATGAACCAACTCGTGGTATTGATGTTGGAAGTAAAAAAGAGATTCACTCGCTCATGTCTCAACTGGCCAAGCAAGGCGTTGCAATCATCATGATTTCATCTGAATTACCAGAAATTTTAGGTATGTCTGACCGTATCGTTGTGATGCATGAAGGGCGTGTAAAAGGCGAGTTGCTTCGTGAAGATGCGAATCAAGAAAATATAATGCAAATGGCAATTTCTTAACATAAAAGGATATTTCTATGGAAAATCAAAGTGAACAGATAGTGAGTGAAAAGGGGAAGGGGCTTTTACATAGATGGTTAGGGTCTATCGTTAATACCCAATCATTTCGTATTTTTATTGTTATGGCAGTTATGTGTATTGTCATGTATATCATCAGCCCTCCGTTTAGGACTATGAGTAACCTATTGGCTGTTGCCAAAAACTTCTCTGCTTACGCCATAGCTGGTATTGGTGTTACTCTCGTTATTATAACGGGAGGAATTGACCTCTCTATCGGTTCAATATTTGGGTTTTCGGGAGTAATTGCTACCATGGGTATGGTGAACTTCAATTTACCTGTTTTCCCGGCAGTGCTTTTAGGGCTACTGGTAGGAGCTTTGTTAGGCTTAATCAATGGATTACTTATTGTGAAAATGCAACTTCCTCCCTTTATCGCAACCCTGGGTATGTTGAGTATTGCCCGTAGCCTCAGTTATATCATCACTGAAGGATATCCAGTGGTAGGAGTTTTGCCCGGATTCCTGTTTTTAGGACAGGGCTCTATTCTTAAGATTCCTACGCCCATATGGTTGCTCTTGGTAATTGCCATCATCTTTTCTATTTTTCTTAATAAAACGATAACCGGCCGCCGTATTTATGCGTTGGGTGGTAACGAGGAAGCCACAAAGATCTCGGGAATTAACACTGACCGACTAAAAATCATGGTCTACTGTGTAGGTGGTTGTTTGTATGCTTTTTCGGGGATTATCACGGCTTCAAAGCTGGGGATTGGACAACCAACCGCAGGAAATGGATACGAACTAGACGCGATTGCAGCAGTTGTTATTGGCGGGGCTTCTCTTACCGGTGGGGTAGGAACGGTTGCTGGCACAGTAATTGGAGCTGCAATTATGGGTATTTTACGTAATGCATTAGTCCTGCTTTCCATTAAATCACATTGGCAGCAGTTCGTGATTGGTATCGTAATAATTATCGCTGTCATTCTTGATCAGTTAAGAAATACGGAGAAGTAAAATTATAATATTAAGTATTACCTATTGCTCAGCAATAGAGAAAAATAAAGGAGTTCATCTATGAAGAAACTAGTATGTTTGATGCTAATTTTCGTGGTTCTAGCCGGAGGGGTTTTATTTGCCGCTGGTGCTGGAGAAAAGGCTGATAAGCGCACGATAGTGGTAGTTCCACAACAATTAGGTAACGTAGTTTTCTTACCAGCCAAAGAGGGTATGGAACAGGCAGGTAAAGACCTCGGTGTGAAAGTTGATTGGGTTGCTCCAGTTAAAGCCGAAGCTCAGTTGCAAGTCGAGGTTATTGAGGGCTTAATTCAAAAAGGTGTTGATGGTATTGCAATTAGTTGTAACCACCCAGACGCACTCAAGGACGTTCTCATATCTGCCATTGACGCTGGAATTGTGGTTTCCACATTTGATGCCGATTCTCCCGAAAGCGGACGTGCTTTCTATGCTGGCACAGAAAACTACCAAGCTGGGGTAACCTGTGGTGAAGAGATGCTGAAACTATATGAAAATCATCCTAAAGATCGTATTACAGTAGCAATTCTTGAAGGAATTCCAGGAGCTTTTGACATTGAGTCTCGTAAGGCAGGTTTCTTAGACACCATCAAGGGATCAAAACTTGAAGTTGTATATACTGGCGCATGTGATGACGATGTTGATAAATCTGTTGTAATCGTTGAAGACTATACTCGCTCGAACCCAGATATTGATGCTTGGTTCATGGCTGGTGGTTGGCCTTATATCGTTCAACCTGGTGCTATGCCTGAAATGAACAAGTGGAAACTTTCTGATCCTGAGAATCATAAAGTGGTTACCATGGACGTCTTCCCCTCTTCAAAGGATTTCTTTGACATGGGGCTTATTGACGTAGCTGTTGGGCAGAACTTCTATGAAATGGGTTATCTCAGTGTCAAGAATATTAATAATATTCTTGATGGCAAGCCAATTGAGGGCGGCATGAAAAAAGAGGGATTCCCAGGATTGTTCATTGATACAGGTGGCCAGATTGTGACTCCTGAAAATTACATGAACGAATTTCAATAAGAGAACAATAGTTTTTCGAACGTATTGAATTACTGCTGGCGGCAATGGAGAAATCTGTTGCCGTCAGTTTTGCCCCATCACGATCTTGTTATGGAGTCGCTACTAGCAATTGGTGCAAGGGTAGAAACCCGATCAGAAAAGATAGATGAGTATGTGGTGTTAATGAGCAGGGCAAATACTAGGTGAGATGTAAAATACTAGAGGCAGTTTTATCATCAGTTAGTAAATGAGTTATAAGTCCTGTTTTTAGAGCGCCTGCAATTGCCTCTATTTTTTCTTTACCACCAGCAATTGCTACCCGTTTTTTGATTGAGGCGAGTAAATCAATCGGGATACTCACTAATTTGTTTTCAATAGCTGTTTGAAGAAATTTCCCGTTTATATTAAAGCAATGGCCAAGTAAGTCTCCTGCAATTTCAGAATCTTTAGCGGCCTTTGCCCCTTCATCATGTATCAACGTATCGAGAAAATAATTTTCACTTTTAATCGAACCAATCCCAAGGTAGACTTCATCGCAATTTCCCCAAAGATCTAGAAAGCCATTTTCCTCAAGATTAACGAAGGTATTGTTACGGAGAGTTTCGTCTTTTACTAAAGCGTAACTAGAGAGGTAATTACCTTCAGCCCCTAGTTTTTCACACATTGATTGAATAATAGAGAATGGATTTCCCACTGAGACTGCGGAGACTCCTCCCATCAGTTGGATGACATGGACCTTCTCGGTATAGATAGGTGGTATATGTGCAACCAATTTCCCGATGGTCTCCCCAACACCCATTCCGTAGGTTTTATTATTCGGAAAACTTGTAGTGAAATAAAAGGCTGCGACTTTACCAAGGAATTCGTTGAGTTCGTTAGAGGTCATGCTACCATCAGTTTTCACTACGGTAGCTTGTTGTAATCCGTATTTCTTTTCTAGGTTTGAGGCTAATCTTTTATCAATTTCAAAGGGTAAGGTAATAGTTGTGTGAACTATTCCTGCATCTTTGGCCTTTTGGAGTAATCGCGATACATTCATTTTTGAAAGATGTAAATATCGAGCTATTTCTTGTTGAGACATATTTCTATAATAATATAAATAAGAAACCTGTTCTAACATATACGTGTCCAAAACTCCTCCTAAGTACCAATTAATATTAATATCGTTTGTTATAAGTGTCAACGTAAATATAAGGATATCATAACCAGAGCCTTGAAGATAGCTTGTATTTTGCCTATTTCTTTAGCAAAAGTTTATTTTGATACGAGTATCAAGATGGTTTATATTTTATATGTGCCCTTAGTAGTTTTACATGATATGTATACTAGAGCATATGGTCTTGATAGAAATCTTTAGATAGGTGCCGTAGTACCTATGATGCCAAAAATGAGTTGAGTTGAGGAAAGGCTTCTAACAGTTGTGTAGAAGACTTACCTTTGGCATAATCAGATTTATAAGCAGGCGAGGAGAGTATAGAATGGCTGAGAAAATCATCCTAGATGTCGATACGGGACATGACGATATGGTGGCAATTGTAATGGCTTCAGGATTAGAGGAGATAGAGTTGATGGGGTTAGTTGCTGTAGCAGGTAACCAGGTCTTGGAACGAACCTTAATTAACACCTTACATGTTTGTGATCTAATCGGTGAAGAAGCTCCCGTCTTCGCTGGAATGGATCGTCCTTTGTTGCGTCCTCGTTTGGTAGCTGGAGATATTCATGGAAAGAGTGGTCTAGATGGTCCAGTCTTCCCACCCCTCCGAAAAAAGGCCGAGAAAGGGCATGGTGTTCAATTTATCATTGATACCGTCTTAGCACATCCCCATGAAATCACGTTAGTACCCACCGGCCCCTTATCCAATATTGCTATGGCAATGAGATTGGAACCACGGTTACCTGCATTAGTGAAAAAAATAGTGTTAATGGGAGGATCTTTGGGGAAGGGTAATCGTACACCATATGCAGAATTTAACATTTTTGCTGACCCAGAAGCTGCTTCAATTGTTTTTAAAAGTGGTGCCCCTCTGGTAATGATGGGACTCGACGTGACGTTACAGGTCTTATTAGATACAAAACAATCCGCTGTTTACAGAGAACTGACTTCAAAAACTGCAACTATGTTCAATGCTTCCATGGCCCATTATATAGAGGCATGTCGCCTGCATGGTAGTGAATACCCCGCCATGCATGATCCGTGCTGTGTAGCCTACGTAGCTGATCCTTCAATCTTCACCCTTGAGCAGCACACTATTGAGGTTGAGTTATACGATCAGAAAACCTATGGAAAAACTTCTCCAATCCCTCTCTGTGAAGATCGAATCGTCGCTGTGGGTAAAAAGGCTGATGCGGCACGCTTTTGGCCCCTCTTAGATCGAGCTTTTGCGAATCTTCCCTAATAGTAGGTAACTAAGTTTGCTAACGGTTCTCTTATTTTTTCTCGAACGGGTTCTGCAGGATACCCGAAGGTTATGAGCAAGCTTACTTGCCAGGTATGTTGCTCTAGATTAATAATCTTTGCAACTTGGTCTTCATCAAACCCTTCAATAGCACAGCTTTGAATGGTCTCTGTAGCGGCTGCAGTCATCATATTGGCTGCAGCAATGTAACACTGTGCGCGGGACCAACAATCGATTCTTCCCTCTTTTTTCAAGAAGTAGTAATACCCTTCATAATCGGCAACAAACTCATCTAACGTACCTGGGAAGCGAACTCCCCTCTGGGTGACAAACGAACCAGTTGGTTTATAAGAAGATGCGGTTAGTGCAGTAATAATCATGGTTACTGGGGCGGTCGCTACCGACTCTTGATCGAAACAGGCTTTCGTTAATTGTTTCCGTAATAGAGGTGACTGAACAACATGAAAGGCCCAACCTTCAAGGCCAAATGAAGTGGGGCTCAGACGCCCGACTTCTAAGATGAATTCTAACGTTTTCTTGGGAATAGGTTTGTTCTCATATTTCTTACACGCAAATCTTGTGTGCATTGTTTGGATAAAATCGTCCATCACATCACGACTCATGTTTAACTCCTGAAGTAACTGCCGTTTGTAATGCAACACGTACCATAGGCTCTAAAGCACTCATTCGATCTGCTTTTGCTAGTCCTTTACCAGTAACACAACTATCGGTCATAGTCAGGATAGAAAGAGCTCTTTTACCGGTGTAGGCAGCAGTGCTATACAATGCATAAGTCTCCATATCCTGAACTAAGGCACCTACACGAGACCAGGGTTTCCAACTATCTGCACCTAGGGCATTATAATCTGAGAAGAGGTCACTCGAGAACACCATTCCAGTGTGAAAGGGAACTTTCAAGTCTTTGGCACTGCGTACAGCTGCTTCTAGGAGGAGATAATCTACCGCAGGGCTAAAGGAGCCCTTCAGTTGATATTGATGAGCCCAGGCGCTATCAGTGCTGGCGGTGAGGGCCAATACAATGTCGCCGACCTTGATGTTTTCTTGTAAACCACCAGAGGTCCCAATACGAATTATAGATTCTACCTCATAAGAGGTAAAGAGTTCATAACTATAAATGCCAGCCGAGGGCCCGCCCATCCCACTAGCCATAACAGAGACTGATGTACCGTTGTACATCCCCGTAAAACCGCGTATGCCGCGTACATGCGTTACTTCTTTTGCATTTGCCAAGAACGTATTGGCTACCCAAGCTGCACGTTCTGGATCACCAGGGAAGAGTACCCTTTTTGCAATAGCATCTTTAGCAGCACTGTTGTGTGGAGTCATTACGAAGCTCCTTTTATATACGGTTTTCCATTGGCCCGCGGGGCATAGTTCTTGCCGCTGAAAACGACGAGGGCAATTAAGGTGATGACATAGGGGAGCATGTTAAAAACTTCACTTGGCAATACTCTCAAGGCAGGGAAATTATTGGCGATAATGGAAAAAGCCTGAGCTGTACCAAAAAGAAACGCAGCGAAAGTAACACCGACGGGACGCCAGCGCCCAAATGACACTGCGGCAAGAGCTATAAAGCCTCGTCCATTAATAGTATTAGAGGTGTATTGGATAGTCTGGGTGAGAACTATACAGCCTCCTGCCAGACCAGCAAGCAAGCCACTCGTGAGCACGGCAATATAACGAATTCTTTTTACATTTATTCCAACACTGTCAGCAGCATGGGGATGTTCTCCACAAGCTCTCAGGTGCATACCAAAGGGAAGTTTGTAGAGGATAAACCAAGCTAGGAGAACAACAACGAGGGCGATGTAGGCGGTAGGATAAATCCCTAAGGCATCTGTTTGCATTCCCATTTTAAATCCACGCGTGCGGTCGGCATTGAAAAGAATCTGTGCTACAAAGATCGTAACACCGTCGGCCAAGAGGTTAATCCCTGTACCACTGATTGTCTGGTCGGCGTTAAGATTGATGGCCGCTACAGCATGGATAAGCGAGAATAGAGCTCCTATCGTTGCGCCAATGGCTAGGGAGATCCAGATAGAGGGAGTTCCCAATCCTGCCGCTTCCATGAGGACGTGAGCTGAAGCTGCAGCACAAGCTCCTACTCCCATAAGGCCTTCTAACGCAATATTTACAACGCCCGATTTCTCACAAATCATTCCTCCCACTGCAGTGATGAGGATAGGAGAAACAATCATCAAAACGGAGGGAATCATATTAATTAGGGTATTCATTTACTTAGTATCTCCTTTTGAAGTTGTTTCTTATTGCGCCAAGCGAGATAAATAGCAATAGCTGATCGCAGTGCAATAAACACTACAATCAAGCCTTGAATAATGAAGGTGATTTCTTTGGGTATCTGTTTGCCCTGCATGAGTGCTTGTGCATTTTTAAGCATCCCAAAAAGAAATCCCGCTAACATAGTTCCTAAAGCGGTATTGTTTCCTACTAAAGCTACGGCGATACCGTTAAAGCCGTAGTTATCCATACCGGCCAGAATTCTCCCATAGCGGAATGAACCCAGAGCAACTATGCCACCAGCTAACCCAGCGAAGGCTCCAGCAATCGCCATCGATATCGCAATGCTTTTTACGACAGGGATGCCGCTACAGCGGGCAGCTTCTTTATTGAATCCTGTGGCACGGAGACCAAAACCCACATTAGTTTTTTCCATGATGAACCAATAAATAACGATGGCCATCAGCATGAGGAAAAATCCGTTATTGAGCATTGAATTATTGGTTAAGGTCTGGAACATGCTATTACTTAATAATGCCGTTTGGGGGTAGTTCGCTGTTTTGTAAGTGGTAGCTCCAGGTAATTGCAAGCAGATGATTCTCGATAAGTAGAGGGCTACGTAATTCAACATAATAGTAGAGACTACTTCTGACACTTCATACTTTGCTTTAAGGATACCTACAATTCCTCCCCAAAAAGCTCCCATGAGTACAGCTCCAATAAGGGCAAGAACCCAATGCACAACTGAAATTTGTGGGCCAAGTAAGCCAATAACTTGGGCGACTGTGAGCCCCATTATGTATTGACCTTCTCCTCCAATATTGAACAATCCAGCACGGGCGGCGAAAGCCATTGATAATCCACAGAGAATAAAAGGGACCGCATAGTTGAGTGTCTCACCGATATAGCGGACATTCATTTTGCCATTATCAATGTTATAGCCCGAAAGGGATTGGAATATAGCTTTATACATATTGAGAGGGTTTTTTCCTACGATGGCAATGAGGATGGTACCAACCAAAAATCCTAACAATACGACTAGCACAGATACTGCCCCATCAGAGCTGAGGAGACGGTTAATCAAAGATTCACGTTTTTCCAAAGATTTCATCAGCTTTCTCCATTCCGTTTTGAACCAGCCATCATCATGCCAATCTCTCTTTCTGTCACTTCGCCTTGATTGAAAATACCAACGATAGAGCCTTTGCTTATGGTCGCAATACGGTCACACAGATTCATGATTTCATCAAGTTCGAATGAGATAAGTAAGATGCCCCTGCCTTTATCGCGTTCGTCAAGAATTCTTTTTCGAATATATTCAATCGCGCCGACATCCAAGCCACGTGTTGGCTGGGCCACCAACATAACATGAGGCGAGAGGTGAATCTCACGTGCCACAATTGTTTTCTGCTGATTCCCTCCGGAGAGGCTTCCTGCTGTGGTAAGGCTACCTTGTCCTGCTCTGATATCGAATTCTTGGATAAGCATATCGGCATCGGCGATCATCTTAGCTTGATCTAATAGACCATATGTATTGCTATAGGGAGCTTTGTAGTAGTTCTTTAAAGCACAATTTTCACTGATCGTAAAATCGCTGATAAGTCCATGTTTTTGGCGATCTTCTGGAATATGACCAAGTCCGAGTTCAATCCGCTTACGAATGGTCGTATGGGTAATATCATTGCCGTTGAGCATAATAGTGCCTGATGCAACGGGGGAGAGACCTGAAATTCCGTTTAATAGTTCTGTCTGCCCGTTACCATCGACACCAGCGATTCCTACAATTTCTCCTTTATGGACATCGATTGAGAAATCTTTTACTTTCATGTGTCCTGCTTGGTCAGCAACAGAGAGGTCGGTGATGGATAAGACTACTTCGCCAATTTGTGCGGGCGTTTTTTCTATTTCAAATTGTACAGCACGACCAACCATCATTTCAGCTAAGTGTTGTTCACTTACCGCATCTACATCAACAGTACCAATGTATTTACCCCGTCGTAATACTGTACAACGGTCAGCAACGGCTTTAATTTCTTTGAGTTTATGGGTTATGAGAACGATAGTTTTTCCTTCAGCTTTTAGGCGACGAATGATTTCCATCAATTCATCAATTTCTTGAGGAGTAAGGACGGCTGTTGGCTCGTCAAAAATAATAATATTGGCATTACGATAGAGTGTTTTTAGGATTTCAACACGCTGTTGTCCACTTACTGTGATGTCTTCGACGATAGCTTTTGGATCAACATGTAAGCCATAACGTTTAGATAATTCAGCTACTCTTTTTTCGGCTTTTCCAATATTGAGTAAACCAAGTTTTGTTTTCGGTTCCATGCCAAGTACTATATTTTCGGTTACACTGTAGTTGTGTACGAGTTTAAAGTGTTGGTGGACCATTCCGATGCCGAGATCGGTGGCAACATTAGGATCCTTAATGTTGACTGGTTTACCGTGGATGCGAATAGTGCCACTATCAGCATTGTAAGCCCCAAACAAGATAGACATAAGAGTTGATTTGCCAGCACCATTCTCTCCCAATAAGGCGTGAACTTCCTGATTGGCAACTTCAAGTGTAACATTGTCGTTAGCTATCACTCCGGGAAAGGTTTTTGTAATGCCGGTCATCTCTATGGCATATTCCACAGTTATTCCTCCTCATCAAGCTCTTCCGCCCAGCAAATTATTTTGATTATAGCATGCCGGATAGAAGTAGTGCGCCGGAGTCGGCGCACCTACGTTTATGGAAAAAGTGATTTAGTCATCAAGGGCTGCCAATCCTGCTGGAGCAGCTCCGTTAGCTAAGGCCTCTTTATACGTACCATAGATTTTAATCTTGCCATTAATAATATCGGCTTTTGCTTCTTCTATAGCTGTAACCACGTCAGCTTTGAGTTCCGGGTTTGCTTGTGAATAGCCAACTCCATCGTCGGCCATGGTCATTTTGACAACTTTACCTGTGAAATTACCATCTTTGACTGAATTCAAGCAGTAGAGTGAAGAGTTTTCAACTTTCTTAAGCATAGAAGTCAACACAGCTGATTTCTGGCCTTCATAGATACCCTCTTCATACTGGTCACTATCTACACCAATTGCCCACACGTTTTTACCTTGTAAGCGGTATTCTTTAGCTTGAGCAATAGTTCCGTTACCCGTACCGCCGGCTGCTGAGAAGATCGCGTAAACACCGCTGTCATACCAGTTTTTGGCTTGTGCTTTAGCTAATTCTGGCTTACCCCAGTCATTTGCATAATAATCAACTATTTCAGCTTTTGGGAACACAGAGCGAAGGCCTTGGATGTAGCCCATTTCAAACTTCGTGATAGTACCACCAGGGACGCCTCCAATAAACCCAAATTTAGGATTGTTAAGTCCTTCTGCTTTAGCCTGAAGAGCAGCAGCTAAACCAACGAGATATGATCCTTGTTCTTCACTGTAAATAAATTCCATGACGTTTGGTTGGCCCACCCAGTCCACGTCAACAATCACAAAGTTCTGGTCAGGATATAATGGAGCCACTTCACCTAAGGCTTCAGCCCAAGTAAAACCGGTGACCATGATAATATCGTACTCTTCATCGGCTGCTTGTTTTAGGTTAGGGATATACATATCCTGAGTCTGGGCTGTAACAACATCATAATACTTACCCCTGTTAGCAGTATTCTCAACCGTATCGCCGTAGAAATCTACAATACCGCGCCATGCTGCCGCGTTAAATGATTTATCATCGATACCTGTGGCATCGGTAAGTAACCTAATTGTGGGTGTGTCATCGACGACGGCTGTCTCTGCAGCACCGCCAGCAAACACCATTGTTCCCATGAGACAAATGAGAGCAAATAAGAAAATTTTCTTCATACGTTCCTCCTAGAAAAAATTACATTATTTTGAGATACATCTAATGTATCAGGGTTTTTCAGAATTGAAAAGAAGTATACCCTAGAATGTTATATTTAAGGTGTTTAGGCGAGGTAGAACCTAATTATTTCTGAAAAAATGCAAAAAAAACTCTTCAAAGAGAGTTACGGTAACAAGGCTTACAGAAGGCTTATCCTGATACATGACGATTTCTTTCTTTTAGAGAAAATTGCATAAGAATTTTATGTTATAAACGGACGGGAGCGTTGCTTTTTGTCTTGATTGACCTACATTTCTTCAGCCAATTCTTTCAGATTAAACTGAAAGAATGTACGTGTTGTACCAAAACTCTCTACATTATAAAAATCTTCGCTATTTTTGACCTAGGTCAAATCTTCTTTCTTATTCCCATTGTATCTTTAGGTCATAATTCAGATTTAGCAGGAGGAAATGCTATGAAAAAGATTGTGATCCAATTAGAGACTTTGAGCTGCCCCACATGTGCAGCCAAAATTGAAGGTGCGTATAAAAAGACTGCAGGCGTAAAAAATCCTGAAGTTCTCTTTAATTCATCACGCGTTAAACTCGCCTATGATGAACAGATTATAGATGAAGCGGGCGTTAAGCAGGTTGTTTCAAAACTTGGCTATGCTCCTGTATCAGTGAAAGAGGAAGCTTAATGAATAAGAAAGTGTTAGTCATACTTGTGAGTATTTTGGTAGGTATCTCGTATATTCTTCATAAAACGATTGCTTACCATCCGCTCACTATTGTCTTAATGCTTCTTTCTACGGCTTTAGCAGGGGGCCCTATATTACGTAGGGCCATTTCTGCCCTTCGTTACCGGATTGTTGGTATCGATGCGTTAGTCTCAATCGCCGTGATTGGAGCTTTAATAATTGGTGAATATTGGGAAGCTGCAGCTGTAACCTTCTTATTTATGATTGGAGATTACCTCGAGAGTAGAACCCTAGAAAAGACTCGTTCTTCGATTAAGAGTCTTATGGCCCTAGCTCCCGATACTGCCCGTGTTAGAGTTGATGGGAAAGAACTCACCCTTTCTCCTCAGGAGCTGGAAGAGGGGATGGTCATGATAATTAAACCGGGTGAACGTATCGCAGCAGATGGAGTAGTCTTAGAGGGCTCTGCTTATGTCGATCAAGCATCCATCACCGGAGAACCTGAGCCAGTCTCTAAAAAAGAGAGTGACCAAATCTTCTCTGGGACGATTATTACCTCTGGGTATCTTATAGTGCAGGCTACTAAAGTAGGCGAGAACACAACGTTTGCTAAAATTCTGCACCTAGTTGAAGAGGCTCAGGATGCAAAAGCACCCACGCAGAAGTTTATAGAACGATTCTCTCGGTACTACACTCCGGCGATTATTGCCCTTTCACTCCTAACGTACTTTATTACACGGGATGTCCGGATGGCTTTAACCCTATTGGTGATAGCTTGTCCTGGAGCCTTAGTAATTTCAGTTCCAGTTTCAATTGTAGCTGCAATAGGAGCTAGTGCAAGACTTGGAGTATTGGTGAAAGGTGGAGAGGTAATGGAAAAGCTAGGAGATATCCAAGTCACTGCTTTTGATAAAACAGGAACCCTTACAGAAGGTAAACCATCGGTAGTCTCGATTCATGCCTATGATATGAATGAAGACGATGTATTACGCATCGCCGCTTTAGGGGAGACTTATTCAGAACACCCTCTAGCAACTACGATCATCCAAGCAGCAAAACAACGCGGTGTTTTAACTGACAAGGTGCCAGAGAAACCAGAACATATACAGGGGAGAGGGATCCGTTTCAGGGTTGACGGGGAATCTTATTTCATTGGCAATCGAGCTCTGTTTGAAGAATCGAATATCGATATTTCTGCAGCTGTTGGTGATATTCAAAACGAGGAACATGAGCAGAGAACCGCAGTGATTCTTGGTTCAGAAAAAAGAGTGCTCGGTCTCATTATCATTGCCGATAAACCCAGAATTGAAGGACCAGAGGTAATCCAAGAACTAAAGAAATTGCAGGTAAAGAAGGCTGTTATGCTCACTGGTGATAGTAAAGGGACAGCTCGTGCCGTTGCAGAGCATTTAAAACTGGATGAGTATAGTTTTGAACTCTTGCCTGAACAGAAAGTAGAGGAAGTGAGAAAACTACAAAAGAAATATGGCCGTGTGGCCGTGATTGGAGACGGCATTAATGATGCTCCATCGCTGGCGACAGCTGATGTGGGGATCGCAATAGGAGCTACGGGAAACGATGTAGCCATGGAAACAGCGGATGTTATTCTGCTTGGCCAGAAGCTCACAGGTCTTATTGATGCCATTAGAATTAGTCGAATGGCCCTCAGAAATATGAAGCAGAACATAGTGTTTGCAATTGGAGTTGCTGTTGTGCTGCTTATTGGAGTGTTGTTGGGAGGAGTAACTCTTTCGATTGGGATGCTGGTGCATGAGCTATCCGTATTACTAGTAATTATAAATGCAACACGGATCCTGCGGTTTGCGAAACGGAAAAAGTATATTACTCTACAACAGAGAGGGTAATGTGTATGCAATGTAATCATCATAGTTGTCTTCATGTAGTTCCTTTGTTTCGGGACTTAGATCCAGAGCAGATGAGTGCTGTGAATGCCATAACGCATGAAGGCAATTATACCAACGGGCAATTAATATACTATGCGGGCCAAGCTAGTGGTTCTTTAATTGTCGTTCATACAGGAAAGGTTAAGATCTATCGTCTTGATTCAGAAGGTGAGCAACAGGTTATGCGCGTTCTTACACCGGGGGAGTTTACAGGAGAATTAGCTTTGTTCAGTAAAGAGCCTATCCAGGATTTTGCACAAGCGATTGGAGATTGCTCGCTCTGCATTATTGATGGAGAGGCGATGAGGAATCTTCTAATAAAATACCCTTCAGTTGCTCTCAAGATTACGCAGGAGCTAAGTAAGAGACTTGCACAAAGTGATGCCACGTTGCATGGAGTCGTCAAGGGAACGGTTGAACAACGGCTAGCTGGATACCTCGTTGAGTTGTTGCAAAACTCATCTACTAACCAAATTAAACTGCCCGTTGCTAAAGGGACGGTAGCTTCGCTCCTTGCTATGAGCCAAGAGACCTTGAGTCGCCGACTAAAAATACTACAGGATGAAGAGATTATCGAGATAGGGAAAGGAAGAATCCTGATAGTATTAGATGAAGAAGCCTTAGCGGCACGGGTTCAATCGTAAAAAGAGAAGGGCTAGAGTGCAAACTGACTTTTTCGAATTTCAGTCTTTATGATGTCTCTAATTCCAAGACACTTTGTTCAGTTACAATCTTGGTGGGAACTACTTCTGGTTCATGGGCGATTGAACTGAGAATTCTATCCATTTCATCGAGTACTCCCTGAGTATACTGCCCAAAGTCAAAGAGGCCACGTAATCGGGAGAAAAGTGGGCGAACAAAGTGTTTTAATTGATCTCTGTCCTGTTCCATTGGCGTTTTATTTTGGAGAGCCATAACGGTAACAGCAGAGGGAGAGTAGTAGGTCCCAATTTCCTGAAAACCAAATTTCCTGTAAAGTTTAATAGTTTTCTTGTCGTCAGCAAAGACATCGATAACAACTTCTTCCACCCCATAACTTCGGGCAAGGAGGAAGACGAGTACGATTAATCCAATCGAAACAGAGGTGTTGCGCATCTCCGACAATACCGCTAAACGAATAATCTCAGAACATTTCTTTGATTGTAGGACGGATTCAATATCAAAATACTTAGAGATAGGTAAGGGCCAGAAATTATCGGATGTCATGAGGGAGACTGTCCCAACTGGATGTAACCCTTTATAGGCGAGGATATGCATAGCTTTTTCATCTTCCGCCCGGTGGATAGTCTCTTCTAAATAACCTTTTTCACCCACAAGTACTTTACGTTGAATAAAGAATACATCACTCATTTCACTCTGGTTTTGGACAAGAGAGAAATGAATTGCATTTTGGCTCTCCTCACTTAAGGGGAAAATTACGGTAAAGTCAGAACCAGCATTCACTTCACTACGCACTCTAATTCTCCCACCCATTTTTTCGACTATACTATAACAATTGGTTAATCCAAGTCCAGTTCCCGTCCCTGGTGGTTTAGTCGTAAAGAATGGTGTGAATAACTGGTTCATGCTCCGCTCGGGAATTCCGCACCCTGTATCTGTCACACTTATGTAAATAAAGTTGTCTTTTTCGATACAGGTAAGGGTCAATGTCCCTTTACCACTCATGGCTTGAAAAGCATTCACAATAAGATTCAAGAAGAGTTGTTGTAATTCCCTTTCATTCGTTTGTAGCTCGGGTACAGCATGATAGTTTCGTCTAATGGTGATGTTGTCTGAATCTGCCACACGTGTGGCCAAGCGAAGAGAAAACTCTAAGACCTTAATGACCTCGACATTTTCACTCTCGTTTTTTTCTTCCTTACGGGAATAAATCGAAAGTTCTTTAATTACATCAGCTGCAGTTTTCGAGTAGGAGAGAATGTCTTGAAGGTGCTCCTTATGTTCAGGGTTTTCTCCAATTTCACTGAGCAGAATCTCGGCAGTGCCAAAAATGGCAGCTAACGGGTTGTTGAGTTCGTGTGCTATGCCAGCCGCTAATGTACCGATTCCAGCCATTCTTTCAGCTCTGAAAAGTTCTTCCTGTAGGTTTTTTTGTTCAGTAATATTATTAATAATCTCGATAAATACATTTTTAGAATTTTCTGGAACTTTAACATTATGAAATTGAAAGGAGTATACTTCTTCTGCCAAATTTACTTCTGTCTTTTGCACTATACCGGTGTGCATACAATCAAGAGCCTGACAAAAATGGCATGGACGTTCTCGTTTGAAAAATGTCCTGTAACATTTCTTGCCTATTAAATCCCTCTTTTTATTTCCGTAGAAGTTAACTGCAGCTGAGTTAGCCTCCATGATTGTATATTCGATGTCGATGAGGCAGACAGGAGAAGCAATTCCATTAAAAATCGCTTCTAGTTTGTTTTTGCTCATGATCAACTCATCGCCTTGAACTCTCAATTTTTCAAAGGAGAGGGAGTTTTCAAGCGAGAGAGAGCTTTGTGCTGCTAATATCTCAAGGGCGTCAAACTCAATAGAGCTGATGCGAGACTTGATAAAATTATAGCCAATGAGAATATAGCCAGCAATTTCTTTTCTCACGAAAAGAGGAATGAGTACATCTACTTCAGGAAGTTGATCACTTACTTTAAATTGTCGTTCTCCTTCGTGTGCCTTGATAATCGAAGAGTTGGTATTATCCTTTTTTAAGTTATCAAGTTGCCATTGAAGTTCAGGTGAGAATTTGAACGTCACAGCACTCCCTTTTGTTAATTGAGTAGGGGAATTGCTCTCTGCTACCACTCTAAATTTGTTTTCGTTATCAAGTTGTTTGACCGCAAAAAGGACCCAGTCTATCTTTAATCCTGAACTCAAGTTGTTTACAACTTCTTCACCGAGATCATTAAGATCGACAATGGTTGTGAGCCTTTGGCTAATCGTTTTGATGGTAGTCTGATACGGATGCCGTTTAGGGATGATGCGAGTATCGACAATATAGGCAAGTAGGTTTCTCAATGGGTACATCAATAGAGCCGATACTAGACCAAGGATAATTGATAATTGCAGTACATTCTTGGGCGCAAAATCCTTATAAAAATACTGGATTAAGAGGAGGATTAAGGAATATACAACGATTGCTATAATTACAAAGATCGTGGTGTAGATAATATTCAAGCCAAGACGTGAATAGTTAATGAGTTTGTACTTATAAATGGTGTAGAAGAGGAGCATCGCATTGATTGTGGCCGAGAAAATATCAATTGGATATTTACCCAATTCTGGGAATATGTTCATAAAGATTCCAACCAACATAATGACTACACCAACCAACGGTAAGGTTAAGTTTTTCTTTTGTCCTTTTAGGTTTTGGAATTTAGAGTTGATGAACAGAATGGCTAGAGCCAGAATGAGGTACAAATAGATAATTGAGTAGGCGAATATAGCTCCGGGGCCAAGCGTATAATAAAATGTCCCATCGGCGAGAAATCCAGCATCTTGAACGATATTGCCGGTAAAGTTAAGAACCATCAGTGGGATAATTAACAAATAACTGGCCAGAACGAAGATTTTAACAAATCGCTTGGTCAGACCTATAATATCCATGATGAAATGGCTGAGGGCGAATGGCGCTGTTAAGAGCCCTACCAACATTACCCTATTCCAAAGAAGTGGAGTAAGTATCGTGCCATTGATATGCATCATCATTGATCCAAAGCTCCATATACAGAATAAGGATATATAGAGTTGGAAAGACCAATAGAATCTATCTTTTTTATACTGCAGAAAGCCAAATACCAAGAAGAACACATATAAAATAAAAGCTAAGGCTGGCGTAATCGTTGAAAGATCAATAATCATTAAACATCCTCTGTTATTTTTACTTCCATTAGTACGGAATTTACATTATTATAGTAACAAGTTATGGGATTTATCAAACTATTTATTTTAGGAACTAGTGGATATCTGTTGTCAGGGTTATTTGACTTGGCTATTTTGTATAATAAACCGACGTTAAAAAAGATTTTAACTATCGGATTTGTTATCACAGCTATCCCTTATGTAATTCTCCTTTCCTCTTATTCTTCCCCCATCCCGTTAGGAGGTGTTTTGATAATTTTCATTCTCTTATTGCTCTTTATTGCATTATTAATCTTCTCTGTGTTCATCGAAACCTCTCTGACAGCACAAAAACCTAGTGCTTTTTATCAACAAGGGACCTACAGTATATCACGACATCCTGGTTTTTTGTGGTATACAGCAATTAACATCTTACTCGCAATCTATTTTTGGGACTATAGGATTACTTTGCTTTGCGCAGGATTTTGCCTGGATAACCTTATTCTGATTAGTATAGAAGATACATTCATTTTCCCTAAAATGTTTCCTAATTACCAAACATATAAAAAGCAAACACCTTTTTTATTATCCATAAGGAGTATAGCACAATGGAGAGGCTTGAAGTGACGAGCCATATTGTTGTTACAGATGATGATTCAGCAATAAGGAAGATATTACAGATATTTTTACAAAAAAGTGGTTATATGGTCACCTTGTGTAAGCATGGTGAGGAATTGTTACAGGTTCTAGAAGCAAATAGTAGTAATGTAGACCTTGTCCTCTTAGATATTAAAATGCCCGGTCTTTCAGGATTAGAGTTACTTGAAATAACTCAGCAGAAATATCCACTTATTCCAGTTATCATGCTAACTGCTTTTAACGATCTTGATACCGGTATGAAAGCAATGCGGTTAGGTGCTAAAGATTATCTAGCAAAGCCAGTCAGTCGTAACGTTCTACTCACTAGTGTCACTCGTATTCTTGCTGAATCGGCTGCCTATAGAAAAAATCTAGCCAAACAAGTTGAGAATATAGCCCACCAGAAAGAGCTGGAAGATCAACTGCAAATTGCTTTGGGTAATTTGAAGCAGGCCACACGGGCAACTCTCTTAGCCTTTTCTGAAACAATAGAGCAAAAAGATGCTTATACAAAAGGGCATTGTAATCGAGTGAGTATTATCAGTGCAGCTTTAGGAAAAGCTTTTGCTCTACCCACGGAAAGTGTTCTTGTTTTAGAAGAGGGAGCCCTTTTGCATGACATAGGGAAAATTGGGATTTCAGAGCAGATTTTGAATAAAAATTCTTCTTTGACCCAAGAGGAATACGACATCATCAAAATGCATCCAGTGTATGGTGAAAGAATTATTTCCCACATCGAGCTATTCCAACCCTATCGATCAATTATTCGTAGCCATCATGAACGCCTTGATGGTAAAGGATACCCTGATGGCCTTAAAGGAGGAGAAATTCCTTTAAACGTATCGATAGTTTCGTTAGCCGATGCTTTTGACTCCATGACCAGTGATAGAGCATATAGGTCAGCACTGCCAGTAGAGATCGTTTTAGAAGAGATCAAACTTTTTAGTGGGACTCAATTCCATCCTGACGTCGTAGATGTTTTTATAGATAAAGAGTTATACCTGCTTTAACCATAAGACACCTATATGATTATTTTCCCGCTATGCAAGACACCTCTTGTCTCCCCTCTCTGTAGTGCCTTTAAACTGTTTGCTCAGACATGTTTAGGACTACATGTTAGAGAGCTTGTGGCTGTATGTGAAAACAGCAAAGAATGGTACAAGAATAAAGGGTAAGCTCAAATGTCGTTAGTTTGTTTTCTTTAAGCGTTCGGTTAAAGACCGTAAAAAGAATCCTACATCACTGACGATACCAATGGCTTGCGCACTTCCTCTATCGCTGAGTTTAGTTACCACCGCCGGGTTGATATCTACGCAGATAGTCTTTACCCATGAGGGAGTCATATTGCCCACTCCAATTGAGTGGAGCATGGTAGAAAGCATGATTATGAGGTCCGCACCTTCGATTATTTGGGCATATTCATTTTGGGCTTGTAGCATGTCATTCACTGTTTCAGGGAGGGGGCCATCATCTCTAATGGATCCAGCCAGCGAGTAGGGGATATTGGCTTTTATAATCTCATACATCAAGCCTTCTGTGAGAATTTCTTGTTCGACCGCATTTTTAATGGAACCACATCCGTAAATTTTATTAATTGAACGCATGTGATGGCTATGGCCATGTTCAGCCACCTCTCCAGTTTTTAAAGCAACACCTAGGGATGTTCCAAAAAAACGTAATTCTAAATCATGAACTGCAATAGCATTACCACCTAAGAATCCTTGCACATAGCCCGATTTAACGATTGAAGCGAGGGCATCGGCACCACCGGTATGGATGACTACAGGACCGGCAACGACCACCGTCTTTCCCCCCTGATTTTTAATCCGGCGTAACTCTTTGGCAAGTTTTTCCACTGCGGTGTCTATGCTCCGTTCCGAGGAAACGGTATTAGTCATGAAGGCAAATCCACTGGCTGCTTTCTCGGCCCCTAATTCTGATTCAACCGGATATACTCTGATTGAAGTGCTTCCACACACAACAAGGTCTCCTGCTTTTAGATCTCTAAGTTTACAACAGGAAAATTTTTTTGTAGTCTTATCGTACACTAAGACACCATCCATACGTTGATTTTCGACCGTGTGCCATTTGTTTTGGTAGTAGACTTCAGTTCTATGGTTAGAAGTAGAGTAGAATGATTCAGGGGCAAATCGATTTTTCTTTGCCGCTAACAGGTGGGCTGAAGGTACTGATTTTTCAAATATTCCCAAAGGTTTAAGTGCTGTTATAATGGATTCGAGGAGAGCGTCATCTTTGCCAAGTAATTCGATTTCAAGGTGGGAGGTAGTTTCAGGAGTCTTGCCAACTATAAAAGAGGTAATCCTATAATCTCCTCCCTTAGAAAGGATCGTGTTAAGGATATTGGAAAGAATACCCGAGTCAATGAGATGACCTTCTGCTTGTAGCATTCGTGTTTTCATTATAAACCCCTTATCTTACAGTGTGTTATTAAGAAAAATTATAATCTTTCTCTATACAGAGGCATGCTCATACAGCGAGGGCCTCCTCGTCCTCTAACTAATTCAGAACCCCGGATAGGAATTACCGTTACTCCATTCTTCTCTAAATTTTCATTGGAGACTATATTTCTCCGATAAGCGATGACAGTTCCTGGCTCGATTGCTAGTGTGTTGGTTCCATCGTTCCACTGTTCACGAGCTGCAGCGATGTTATCATTACCGCCACTTCTCATAATTTTTACAGTGGGGAGACCCAGAGCTTGTGCTAAAGCCTGTTTGAGGCTCTTTTCTTCACGAATATCGAGGAAGTCTTGGTTTTTTCTCGTAATGGAGAAGACCCGCAGTGAAGATTCTATATCGGGAAACAAACAAAATTTTGCACGGTCTACCATCGTGAAAACTGTGTCTAGATGCATGTAAGCACGAGTGATGGGAATCTGAATAACTAAGACTTTCTTAAGAGCCTCTCCTCCCAGTTCGATGGGGTCGGTCATTTTCCTTGCAAAAGCTTCTATTGCCCAGACATCGGTTCGTGCGCTACTCCCCACTATAGCACACGTCTCATTGAGGATGAGGATATCACCACCTTCAATGCTACTACCTCGACTGTAATTACTATGGATACTCGTCGAAGCAAAGAGGGGGTGATGCTGAGCAAGTAGTGAAATTAACCAACTTTCCCGCTTGCGGTATTCTGTTTTCATTACATTGATACAGATGCCGTTGTTGACAATAGTTGCGGGGTCTCTCGTAAAGTAGAGGTTTGGCAAGGGTGAGATATAATAGGGGTAGGAGTCTCTTATAAAATAAGAGAGTGTTTTCTCCTGTACTTTGTCATCCACTGCAGATTTCAGTAATCCGCCAGTGCAATATTCAACCAATTGCTTAACAGATGCTTCTTCTAAATGATTAGTGATACTAGCCTTCAAAGATGGCGAGAATAGCGGAGAAGCTCCCACGAGGTGCTCTATTACTGTTGATCGTACTTCTGAACGCATACATATTTCTTCTAGAAGAGTTTCAAGATAGAAGACCTGACATCCATGCTCTTGGAGCGTTTTGGCGAATAGGTCATGTTCGTCCTGCATTTGAGCCAAATAAGGGATATCTTCGAACAGCATCGAATTTAGATGCTGGGGGGTAAGGGATTCCAATTCTACTCCAGGACGGTGCAACAAAACGGCTTTCAATGTACCGACTTCAGAACTAATATGAATCTCTGTTTCCATAAACACCCCTTCCAGTGTTAAAAAACACTGTCCGAATACATTGAGCATAACGCACATCTGGTAGGGGAGCAATAAAAACAGTAGCGCTAAGAATGAGAGGAATAGAAGGTGCGAGCTGAGAATTGCTATGCAATTTTGTTTAAATGATATGTGTTAGAAATAGTACACAATCGCACCTAGGACAGTGGTAATTTCCAGAGATTCACACCTACGCACTAAAATCATTAAAAGTGACAAGCCTTGTGACAGAAGATGCTGGTACTTCGATTAAACCCTTGAGTAATAAAGTTTTTTAATTTAATAAGAACGTTCGGTTATAATATAAAAGAGCA
>CAZGDR010000022.1:0-31304 GCA_964524755.1 uncultured Spirochaetaceae bacterium | reverse complement strand
GTTAGGAAAATCATACTTTACACTACCATCTCTTTTTTAATTTTTTTATATGCTCCGTAAATGGGGGATAAATAATACCCTTCTCAGTTATAATACCGGTCACATTTTGATGAGGAGTGACATCAAAAGCAGGATTATATACATCCATGCCTTCTGGGGCTATTTGAGTATCGCCCACGTGAGTTACTTCGTCGCTGCCACGTTCTTCAATGGGTATCTCAGCTCCAGTAGCAATTGAAAAATCAATAGTAGAGATAGGAGCTGCACTATAGAACGGGACCCCATAGAGCTTGCACAACGCACTGAGCATAAAAGTCCCTATTTTATTGCATACATCCCCATTAGTAGCAATACGGTCGGCACCAAGAATGACTAAATCTATTTTTCCATCTCGAATGAGGGTTGCTGCTACGCTATCGGAAATGAGTTTGCTGGGAATACCTGCCTGAGTGAGTTCCCAAGCCGTTAGACGAGCTCCTTGGAGGCGTGGCCGGGTTTCATCAGCATAGACAAAGATCTCCTTGCCAGAATAAAAAGCTTCCTTTATAACTCCCAACGCCGTTCCCCACCCAGCGGTAGCTAAAGCACCGGTATTACAATGGGTTAATATCGTAGCCTGTGGTGGAACGATAGTGTTTCCTATTTTTGACAGAGTTTTATTAGTAGCAATATCCTCAGCCCGGATTATGTCAGCTTCTTTTAATAACCCAGCATAGATTTCTTGCCAACTTTTCCATGGACTCGTATCGTAGAGCGTGAGCATCCGCTGTAATGCCCAGGCTAAGTTAACTGCTGTTGGACGGGAGGCATTGAGAAATGCACAAGCTTCGTCTAAAGCCTCCCTGAAAGCTGATGGTCCATTGGAGGTATAGATTGATTTAAGTTCAAGAGCAGCGAGAACAACACCATACGCAGCTGTGGCCCCAATCGCAGGGGCGCCGCGAACGACCATATCACGGATTGCAAATTCTACCTCTTGATAGGTGCGACAAACAAAAGTCGTCTTTTCGGTAGGCAACAAGCGTTGATCGAGAAGATGTAGAGCTTGATCTTTGAATTCTAGCGTAATAAAAGTTTCATCCATATGCTCCTCCAAAAGTCTATGTACGATTCTTGATATGCTTCCAAGCACTATTAGTTTCGGCAATAGTACGTTCAATATCAATTGTTTGCAGAACTCTGTGCTGCATTAATAACTGGCCTCTACAAAAAACTGTATCAACATCGGATGAGGTAGCAGCAAAGACAAGGGCACTGTACAGGTTATTTAAAGGAGTCAGGTGAGCCTTGTCGGTATCAAGCAAAATGATATCAGCATCCTTAGCAATCTCAAGAGTACCACATTCAGCTTCTCTACCGAGAGCTCGAGCTCCCCCAATAGTAGCCATCTCTAGAAGTTGATACGGACTAATTCCTCCTGAACCACCTCCTGAAACAGCTGAAAGCATAGCAGCTAAACGTATTTCTTGAAACATGTCTAAGGTATTATTGGAAGAGGCTCCATCGGTTCCTAAAGCTATCTGCACCTTACGGTCAGCCATCAATTTTATGGGGGCAATACCACTGGCTAATTTACAGTTACTACTCGGATTATGTACCACCGTAGTATTTTGATTATTAATTAGTTCATAATCTGTGGCGGTAGGATGGACACCATGGGCAATATAGTTCTTAACGGTAAAAGCTCCAAGTGAATCTAGATAGGCTAGGGGAGTCTTGCCATGCTCTACTAGTGAATCAGTGACCTCTTTTTGGGTTTCACTAGCATGGATGTGGAGCCGACAGTTTCGATCACGAACTGTTTCTACAGCGTAACGTAGCGTCTCTTCACTACAGGTGTAGATAGCATGGGGAGCAATGTCATAACGGAGAGTAGGGGCTTTACTTAATTCCTGCAGTACTGGCAGTGTTTTATTAATACGATTTTTTGTCTCATCAATTTCACCAAATAAGGTGAGTCCAATATTAGCTTTAAGCTTAGCATCAAAAGCAGCTTGTGCCGTACCCTCAGGAAAAAAATACATATCAGCAAAACAGGTAGTTCCACTGAGAATCATTTCAGCTGCACCTAAGAGGGAGGAAGGATAGATGTCTGCTGGTTTAAGGACAGCTTCAAGCTTCCATATCTCTTGTAACCAATCATATAAATTCGCATAGGAATCGCGGTAGTTACGGAAATAGGTCATGCTGAGATGGGTGTGGGCATTCACTAAACCAGGCATTGCAATCATGCCTGTAGCATCAATGACCAGGTCAGCCTTAAAATCTTTTGGAATATCTCCAAGAGCAGTAATCTTATTACCAGTGATGGCGATTGAGCCCAAAAGAATTTTTTCTTCCCCCGTCATAGGGATTATTGTAGCGTTATTAATTAGGGTATTCATCGTCGTGATGATACCATGAAATAGGGAGGGTGTCAGCTAAAGAAAGAGGCCGGACCACCCGAAAGCGGCCCGGCCAATACAGTTAAGGGCTGTTAATAAACACCATAAATAGGCCCGTAGGCCTCGCAAGCACGATAATCGCTACTTTCTACATCCATGCCGAAGGCATTCCATGTACTAGGTCGGAAAATATCGCTCTGCTCTACGTTATGCATACACACGGGTATACGTAACATAGAACACATTGTAATCAGATCTGCCCCAATATGTCCATAGCTAATTGCTCCATGGTTTGCACCCCATGCAGCCATGACTGAATAAACGTCTTTAAAAGGACCATCTTTTCCATCAATGCGCGGAACAAACCAAGTGGTAGGCCACGTGGGATCAGTCCGTTTATTGATTGTATCAAAAACTTCTTCAGGGATATCACAAGTCCACCCTTCAGCAACCTGTAAGACAGGACCAAGACCCTTAATAATATTCAACCTGCTCATCGTGACGGGCATTTCACCTTGTGTGAGGAACGTAGAAGAGTACCCGCCTCCTCGGAAGTAACCTCCATTGGCAATACTGAACTTCGTGGCCTTTAGAGTCTTATCCACATCTTCCGGTGTAATATCCCAGAAATGTTTCATGGTTGAATTACCGTCAGCATCTTTCATTTGACCGGTAGCATCCAAGGTGGTTGCACCAGAGTTAATTAGGTGAATGAACCCATCTTTGGCTCTCCCTTTAGGTTTCCAACCAGTGACTCTTTCAATAGCCTCGGGGCTCCAGTAAGTTCGTACATCACTAAAGATTTGGGCACGGTTAGTTAATAATTTACCAAAGAGCATGGTTACTCCATTACAAAAATCATTTTCTGTAGCCATGACAAAAGGTTCACGAATTCCATTCCAGTCAAAAGAGGTGGTGAGCATAGTCTCCATAAAGTCACCATTAGGCCAGTGATCAGTCCATTGACGCTGCCCTTGGAAACCAGCAGCTATAGCATTACGTCCCAGAGCCTCTTCTTCGAAACCTAGTTTAGCCAGCTTTTCATTACCAACCATGAGATCGCGACCAATCATTACCATTTTTACACAGTAATCCCAATCAGCTTTTCTCTGTTCTGCCGAACGTTGATATTCGGGTGGGTTAACGGTATCGGGAGCTTCTTCACAGTTTTCGGCTACCCATTTTTTTGCCAATGCAAATTCTTCAGGATCGTAAATTTCTTCTTCGACACGTCGAGCTATTTCACTCATATCGACTACTTCGGTACGCATACCTAAGTAAGCCTGTAAGAAATCTTGATCTACAATTGAGCCGGCAATTCCCATAGAGGAGCCGCCAATTGATAGATATGAGCGGTTACGCATAGTCGCTACAGCTAAACCTGCACGGGCAAATCGAAGAATTTTTTCAGAAACATCAGCAGGCATCGAAGTATCATCACTATCTTGTACATCACGACCATAAATACCAAAAGCTGGTAATCCTTTTTGTGAGTGAGCAGCCAGAACCGCAGCTAGATAGACAGCACCAGGACGCTCGGTACCATTAAATCCCCAGACGGCCTTCACAGTCATTGGATCAGCATCAAAAGTCTCAGTTCCATAACACCAGCAAGGGGTAACAGTGAGGGTTATAGCAACGTTTTCTTTAGCAAACTTTGCTTGGCAGGCAGCAGCTTCAGCTACACCACCAATGGTTGTGTCGGCAATAATACATTCCACAGGTTCACCATTCGCATGACGAAGGTTATCTGAAATAAGTTTTGCCGCCGATTTTGCCATTTGCATCGTTTGATCTTCTAACGATTCGCGTACGCCACGGCGTCTGCCGTCGATAGTCGGTCGTATCCCAATTTTAGGTAAAGGATCAGCATATCGATGCTCAGGGCCAACATGTGTAATAGTATTTATATTTGCCATTTAGTGCCTCCTATGGTATATATAGAAAAATTAAGATTTTGTACTTGTAATCGTTTACATCGGTTATAGTATGGCATATGGTATGAGATAACGCAATCTTTTTTCTAAGAACAAGGAGGATTTAATATGTTAAAAAACATTCCTGCAATTTTGAGCCCGGAGTTATTGAAATTATTAATGGAAATGGGGCATGGCGATGAATTAGTGATTGGTGATGGAAATTTTCCCGCCGCCGCTTGTGCTCAGCGCTTGGTACGGCTCGATGGATTAGGTGTGCCGGAGGTGTTAGAAGCTATTTTAAAAGTTATGCCTCTAGATTCATATGAGAAGAATGCCTTCCTTATGGAGAAAATGGCAGCAGATACTATCGAGATTCCAATTTGGAAAACCTACGATAAAATATCAAAAGCAGGCGACCCTAATTACCAAGAATTCAGTTTCATTGAGCGCTTTGCTTTTTATGAGCGCGCAAAGAAAGCTTACGTAATTATTGCAACGAGTGAACAATCTCTTTATGCCAATATTATCCTTAAGAAAGGTGTTGTCGTAGAGTAGGTATTAACCATTTCCTCGTAGACGACCGATGGTTCGAGACACTTTGCCCCTTTGAATCTTCTTAGTGCTGGTCATCGCCATCGGTTTGTTGACCACAGTGATCTTCTCAATTTTCTTATAGGCTACTAATTTTTTATTGACCTCGTTCACTATCTTTTCAATATCTTTAGTAATTTCCTCCGTATTATATTCTAGCTGCTTATAATGATCCTTATTAGGATAAAAGAGCGCCTCAATTCCCTCAGTTTGTGAGGATTTCTTCGTAATGTAACCGCGTATCAATACCTGCTCAATCTCGGGGTATAACTGGAACATATCTTCTATCTCTTCAGGATACACATTCTTACCACCTTCGGTAACAATAAGATTCTTAGCTCTCCCTTTGAGATATAAATAGTTCTCTTTATCAAGGAATCCTAAATCTCCAGTACGTAAGAAACCATCTTCAGTGAAGAGTTTAGCTGTGTTGTCAGCATCTCTATAATAACCTTTTCCAATATTCGGTCCTTTAACCTGGACTTCGCCCACCCCTAGCAGATCAGGATCTGCAATACGCATCTCAATCAAAGCCAGTACTTTTCCGACTGACTTGATTTTGAATCGGCTTACTGGGTTAAGGGTTAAGATAGGGGACGTTTCCGTTAATCCATACCCCTGGATAAAATCGAGCCCTAATTGCTGATACTGTTGAAAGGTTTTAGGAGAAAGAGGGCCACCACCACAAATACAAATTCTGTTGGAGGCCATTCCAATTCCATCGAGGAGGAGGTGAAACCATTTCCTTCCTCGATTTATGTGAAATACTTTCCGTAAAAACCCATTGATTGTCATCATTGTTCTAATAAGTGCGTAAGGAAGGAGACCCTTTTCACGTACTTTTTTTAAGAGACCAGCTAACAGTTTATTATAGAGTAAAGGTATTGCTAAAAACATGGTCACTTCACCGCGACGCATTTCATGCAGGACTCGTGAAATTATAAGGCTTTTACCAAACAGTAATTCTGAACCATGTTTAATAGCTTCAAGAAAAACGGCAGTCATTGAATACGAGTGGTGAAGGGGGAGTAACGCATAAAAGACATCTTCTTCACTAATGGCTAAAAAGTTGGGATCACTAGCTTGAAAAACGTTACTGACTAGGTTGCCGTGTGAGAGGATAACTCCTTTTTCATTGCCAGTAGTGCCACTGGTAAAGAGGATGGCTGCAACATCTCCCTCTGTGGGCAACACTGAAGGAGCTTCCTTTGTTGGAGAGATCTCAGCAAAAGCTTTATGATTTTTTGATGCTGGTCCATCCAGAGAGACCGCTGTTACATACGAAGCTGTTGGCTGTTTTTCTAACACATCAGTATCAGCAAAGATGGCCCGTGCTTCACTAAAAGTACTGAGTGCTGCTACTCGTTCACTAGAGAGTTGATTGTCGATAGGAACTACTACCGCTGAGGCAAACAGAATTCCCAAATAGGTGATAGCCCAGGCTGGAGAGTTCTTTCCATTCAACACCACACGATCTCCAGCTTTGATACCATGGTCTTGTAAAAAGGCCACTACACCGAGTATTTTTTCATACACTTCAGTATACGAAAGGGTTGTTTTATCCTCTCCTGAAATAACAGAAAAGCCAGGTCGCTTTGCAAACTGGTCTAAAGTAATCATGAACATCTGTGGAATAGAGGGCCAGTCCCCACTAAATAATGTCCCGCGATACGTGTCAAGAATACTCTTAGGAAACGCCATGTATTATCCCTTTCTGCGTAGATAGTAGTTTTTTACTAGTTATTATATCTAAGCGACTTACATTTTGGGCTAGTTAAGCATTATTGTCAATGTGGATAAATTTGAGTAGTGATTAATAACTATTGCCCATGTAAGCCCCTTCAAAGGCGCAATATGAGTTGACATGGGTCGATAATTGACTTTAGGCTGGTCTCTATACAGAAGGAATTTTATGAATAATTCAGTTGCAGAAGTAACGATTAGACAGTTTGAAAAACAAGACTTTGCTGCAGTGAGGAAAATTGTTCTCCAAGGATTTAAGAATAAATTCAGTGTACTATCATCTCTTGGCGATAAAAAACTATTGGCCTTACTTACCGATTCAAATTTTATACCTTCCCAACCGTTTGAGGGGTATCTTGTCGCCTCCTTTGAGGAGCAGATTCTAGGAGTAATGGTGTTGAAGTGGAAAGGGCAGAAAAGACCACCTTCCACAGCGCTTAGTCCTCTTCGTCTGATAATAACATATGGATGTATGACCATGGTCAAGTATTATATCTGTTTAGCCTTATTAGAAGAATATATTGATGCACACACTTGCTACGTAGAACTCCTCGCTGTCGATGAACAGGCAAGAGGCCTTGGTATTGGTACCGCTCTTCTTAATCGTGGGTTGCTTTTGATGGAAAAGCAACCTCACTTGCATACATTTTCGCTCTACGTTGCCGAGGGCAACGCAGCTGCTTATCGTCTCTATACACACATGGGTATTCGAGAAAGGGGTAAAAAACATAACCTTCTAGCTAAGCTTTTTTTCAACGAGGGGAGTTGGGTTTACATGAGTAGTACTGATTCTAGAGGAGAAAGAATCTACTATGTAAAACGTAAAGGGTGGTGGTTAGGCTTTCTAGGAGCTTTAGGTGTAATGAATCTTCCTAGTAGCGGGCTCTGGTTTGTCTTCTTTTTATGGTTTTTGCCCGAGCGACGCTAATTAAAAAGAGGCTGTCTCGCTTGAAACAGCCCCCTTAAAAAATTAACGATCAAACAAATATTGGTTGATGATATTGTAGTATAGTTCTTGTTTTCCACTGATCTCTTTAGGTTTCGCCATGCGCCCTATCTCGGCAAGAGCTTCAAGTGAGAGTTTTCCTTCTGCAAAAGATTTTCCGTCGCCACTGTCAAATGATTGATAACGCTTGGCTCTCATTGCATCAATTTTACCATCTTCTACTATTCTTACTGCGGTTTCGAGACCGATTGCAAAAGCATCCATCCCCCCGATGTGGGCAATGAATAGATCTTCTAAGTCAGTTGAGTTTCTTCTTCGTTTAGCGTCGAAGTTAAGACCTCCATTGTGGAGTCCCCCGTTCTTTAAGATGATAAGCATAGCTTCAGTTGTCTCATAGACGTTAGTGGGGAATTCGTCGGTGTCCCAACCATTTTGGGGATCTCCTTGGTTGGCGTCAACGCTACCCAGAAATCCGTGGTCAACACAAACTTGTAAATCGTGAGCAAATGAGTGTCCAGCTAAAGTTGCATGGTTATTTTCGATATTACATTTGAAATCGTCTTCTAAGCCCTGGTCTTTAATGAAAGCAATGGCAGTTGCAGCATCGTAATCATATTGGTGCTTAGTAGGCTCCATTGGTTTTGGCTCAATATAGAAATCACCGGTAAAGCCAATTTTACGACCATAATCGCGTGCCATGCGGAAAAACACCCCTAAATGGTCTTGTTCACGCTTGGTATCGGTGTTCCAAAGGGTCATATACCCTTCTCGACCTCCCCAGAATGTATAGCCAAGGCCACCGAGCATAAAGTTAACATCAAGACTGGTTTTAACTTGAAGGGCAGCCCGACCAAGTACGGGGAAGTCAGGGTTTGAAGCGGCCCCATTCATATAGCGAGGATGGCTGAACATGTTAGAAGTATTCCACAGTAGTTTAACCCCGGTTTCATCCTGTAACTTTTTGAGATAAGCAGCCACTTCATGGTAGTTTTTCTCATATTCAGCAGCTGTATTGCCTTCAGGTGAAGCGTCAATATCGTGGAAAGCGTAGAACGGAGCTCCTATTTTAGTAAAGAATTCAAATGCAGCCTCAGCTTTGTTTTTGGCGGCCTGCATAGGGTCTTTGTCATTCCATGGAAACACCATGGTTGGCTTTCCAAATGGATCGCCACCGTCAGCACAGAAAGAGTGCCAGTAAGCAATGGAGAATCTTAAATGTTCTTCCATTGTTTTCCCAGCGAGCATCTTTTTGGGATTATAAAATTTAAAAGCTAAAGGATTGTCCGATTTAGGACCCTCAAATGGGATTTTTCCGATACCTTTGAAATATTCACGGTTGCCTGTAAAAATTTTACTCATAGCGTCCTCCTAGTATACGACCTATTACGAAATCAGCTGAACAATGGTTTGACAGCTGAAACATACATCCGATAATTTTGATATGCTTTCTCATATTCTTTCACGTTAGCAGCATTCGGCATACAAGCCGAAGCTCGCTCCAGTAGTACATGTCTATCTACAATCTCTGCAATATCTTGAGGGGACCCTTGGGTATGGGTCAGGCACCAATATGCTTGAAGTGCTGCTCCAAAGGCGGCCGCTTCAGTAATGCGAGGGACTACCACTGGTAAATCACATATGTCGGCTACCATCTGTCGCCAAACAGAAGACTTAGCACCTCCACCAATGAGTCGAATCTCTTTAGCTGCATAGCCGAGAGCATAAAAGGCATCAAGCCCAAGTCTTAATCCAAAGATAGCCGACTCTAAAGCTGCACGACTGATATTACGCTCGGTCATATTTTTAAGATTAAAGCCCATCAAACACCCTTTGCCTCGAGGATAATTGGGCGTTCTTTCTCCATTAAAGTAGGGGAGCATCACTACTCCTTCGCACCCAATTGGAGCTGTTGCTGCATAGGCATCAAATTCAGCCACCCCTTTTTCAAAGAGTTCGCGGGTAACTTCACTAGCCACGGTACAATTCATAGTACATAAAAGTGGTAACCAGTTGCCTGTCGACGAACAGAAGGCCGCTAAGAGCCCCTGAGGGTCAATGATAGGTTTATCAGAAGCTCCAAAAATGGTGCCAGAAGTTCCTAAGCTCATAGTCAACGTACCGTCGCTGACTGTACCAGTGCCAACTGCTCCCATCATATTATCACCGCCACCTGAAGAGACAGGGATATCCATAGGGATCCCTAACGTTTTTGCTATGGCCGGTTGCACGCTACCTGAGGGCATGTGTGCTTCAATCAAGTTTGGTAAAACAGAAGAGAGGTCTCGCTTATCATCGATGCACTGTAAGAGCCGTTTAGACCAAGTACGAGTTCTAATGTCAAGAAGGGCTGTACCTGAAGCATCACCATACTCCATGACAGCATTCCCCGTGAGCCAATAATTTATGTAATCGTGGGGAAGTAATATATGGGCCATTTGGGCATAAGCTTCACGGTGATGGCGTTTGAACCAAAGTATCTTTGAGGCAGTATACCCCGGAAGAATTAAGTTTCCTTCTTGTGCAAGCAGAGCATCGGTGCCGCCAGCACAATCAGTTAACAGATCACATTCTTCTGTTGTTGATGTATCGTTCCATAATTTTACTCGATGGAGAACCTTCCCTGAGGCATCTATAGGGACAAACCCATGTTGTTGCCCAGAGACTCCAATCGCGGCGATCTTTTTTCTAATCTGCAAATCTATGGCTTGAAAGCAAGTTGTAATTGCCTCGGTCCACCAAGCTGCCTCTTGTTCGCGAGTACCATCAGCATGTGATAGTAACTCATGCGGGGCCTGGGTCGTGGCTAATATTGTTTTTACCTCAGTATCGTAACACACAACTTTAGTACTTTGCGTACCCACATCAATTCCTGCGACAATTGCCATTTGAAAACCTCCCGTCTATGATGTTCTCATACTAGAAGTATTGTACACAGATTGCTTTAAGTTGAATAGACAAAATTGTACAGGCATGTATATAATTGACATATGGAAATGTTAGATGCAGTTTTTGTATATCAGATGAGGAATACGAACGAGTTGCGTTGGCATGGTCGCACCCATGCGCATGGTGAACATGAATTTGAAATACACTATTTTTTAGGTGGTGAAGGGGAGTTCCTTAACGGTAAAACCTCTTACACTATTAATCCTGGAGTCTTATTTATTACCACACCCGACACTGTTCACGCCGTGCGAGCACAAGCACAAGATCCAATTACCTATTATGCTATTCTCATTCGTGTTGAACATGAGGAGAGTCTAATCTCTTTATTAGCGACTCAAGAAAAAGAATCGCCTTTCCATATCGGGACCAATTATCGCTTCTTCTTTGAGGAGATTAAAGAAAAAGGGCTTTCAACCTCTTTGTATCGTCGACAATCAGCCTGCCACCAGATATGTTCTCTTCTCTATTTACTACAAGACGGCAAGGCTGGAATTAGTACTGATAACGAAAGCCGTCATTTGGAACGAGCCTTACGAATCATGCAGAAAAATGTCATGGGAACTCTCACTCTAGGAGATTTAGCACGAGAATTGAATCTCACAGAATCTTATTTCATTCGTCTATTTTCACGTCGTATGGGCAAGACGCCTATGAAATATTATATGAGATTAAAAATTGAGGCCGCAAGTGCCCTGTTAACTTGCACTGAATTATCGGTGAAAGAGATTGCTGCAAAATTATATTTTTCTAGCGAATTCCATTTTAGCAAACAATTCAAACTGAAAACTGGCTTAGCACCCACCTATTACCGAAGAAACTACCTCCAAATGATCGGCACGGTTCCTAATTCAGATTACGAACAATAAAAGGATTACGGTGGCTACACCAGTTATAAAAATGGCGATACTACTCATTGCGGCTTGAATTGGGCCTAACTCTATAGCTTTACTCGTGCCGAGCACATGGCTTGAAGTTCCAATAGCTAGGCCTTGGATGACTGGGTCCTGAATGCGAAACATTTTAATTAATAAAGGGGAGAGGAGAATCCCTGTTATCCCAGTAATAATTACAGCCATGATAGTTATAGGTGGATCTCCTTGTACGATCGTGGAAAGCTCTAAAGCAATTGCCGTTGTAACCGATTTTGGAAGCAACGAGTTAGTGAGGAGATCATTAAGGCCAAACCATTGGCTGAGGAGCACTACTGAGCCCACTGAAACTCCTGCTCCAACACTACTACCCACTACAATAGGAATAAAGTATTTCTTCAATAGAGGGAGCTGGGTGTAGACTGAAAATGCTAAGCAGGTAGTGGCTGGGAAAATTAACATTTCTAAAAATCCACCTCCCACCTGGTAAGCTGCTAGTGGAATGCCAGTTATGTGTAAAAATGTAATACATAAAACTGTAGCAATGAGGAGAGGATTCACAAGAGGGGAACGAAATTTCTTGTTGAGAAACAAACCAATCTCAAAAGTGACAAAGGTTATGGCAATACCAAAAAGGGGTGAGCTCCAAACTAATTCCATTACTGTTGTTCCTTTTTACGAAGCAATTTTATGGTTACCTTTACTGCCAATGCTGTTGCTATAAAGGTAAGTAATGTAGCAATAACGCAGACTAGAATAAAGGGGATAAGAAAACCTTGTAAAAGGTTTTTATGTTCTATAATTGCAATTGTAGGAACGACGAAGAATGCCCCCATATAACGGAGAAAGAACTGGGCTACTTGGTCAATGTGTTCTTCCTTAACAATCTGGAAAATCATCAAGCCCAACAATAAAAACATGCTCATGATACTCCCTGGGAAAGAGAAGGGTAACCAGGAAGCTAAGGCCGAGCTGACTAATCCTAGAGTAGCTAAGAGGGTCAATTGTCCAAATATTTTCATCCATTATATCCTTGGCCGTACTGTAACCCGTAGGATAGTGCTTGGCAAGTAGAGTGTGAACTCACTAAATAGAGAAAAAAAACCTGTAAAATGGATATGGGTACTTGCAAATAAAAGAGATTAGTAATAGAATCGAAAGCGTTGTGAAAGCTTTTAAAAGGTGTTAGGAAATGGTTGGACTTTCAGGAAGAGAAGAAAAAATCGTAAATATGCTCCAAAACAGGGGAGAACTTTCCGTTCTTACCTTGAGTGAGAAGCTCGGTGTTTCTTCGGTGACCATCCGTTCAGACTTAAGAGCATTAGAATCGAAAGGAATCATTTTGAGGACGCGAGGGGCCGCAATGTCGGCATATCATCCGCTACTCATGGAAAAACAATCAAGTCATCGAGAAGAAAAAGAAGCCATAGCACGGGAAGCTGCTTCATTAGTACGTGATGGGGATCGCATTATGATTACCAACGGTACTACCAGTGCGTTAATTGGGCGCTACCTGTTGGGGAAACGAGATTTGCAGGTTGTCACAAACTCAACTCTGTTAACTCCCTATGCAAGGGTGAACCCCAACATGTCTTTAATAATGGTAGGTGGCGAATTTCGTCCCTCAGCTGAAGCTCTTGTAGGCCCTTCAGCTCTCGCACAGCTCCAAGATTTTCATGTAGCCTACACCTTTACTGGAACAGATGGTTTTACCAAAGAACATGGTTTGACTACTCACCTGATGGAGAATGCTGAGATTGTCCGTTGTATGTGTAATCAAGCTACAAAACGAGTGTTGGTTACCGACTCTTCTAAGTTTGGGAAGCAAGGATTCGTAAAAATATTTCCATTATCGGATATTGATGTGTTAATCACCGATAGTGGTATCGATAAAGAAGCCGTTGAGGAAATCCGCGCCATGGGCATTGAAGTCATGGTGGTTTAAACGTTTATATAAGGTTGAAGGAGTAGATATGGCAACAGAAGTTGTAATGCCAAAACAAGGAAACACAGTAGAATCGTGTATCATTCTTGAATGGAAAGTGAAAGAGGGTGATACGGTACAAGTCGGAGACGTCGTATGTGAAGCCGAAACCGATAAATCTACCATAGAAGTAGAGTCCACAGCAGAAGGTACTGTCTTAAAATTATGGTATGCAGAGGGCGATGAAGCTCCTGTCATGCAACCCATTCTCACCGTAGGTGAAAAAGGGGAAAAAGTAGAGGCACCTGCCCATGTAGCACAGGCAGATTCCGCACCTCCCGTGGAAGAGGATAAAGAACCAGTTAAGGCAGCTCCTGCAGTTACTAAAACGGCGGCGTCTGCACATGGAGTCTCTCCACGAGCTAAAGCTACGGCCTCTGCTGCAGGAATTGATCCTACAGACTTATCTCCTTCTGGCCCTAAAGGGCGGGTGATTGAACGTGATGTGCTTGGTGCTATGGACGGCAAAGAACCTCTCAGTCCTGTAGCTAGAGAAGCTTTACTCTCATCAGGGCTACAAGCACCTCAGCGCGGCACAGGGATTGGTGGTCGAGTTCTCTCTTCTGATCTCTCTAGCAGTAGTGTGCGTGTACAGCCAGATGTGAGTGACTTCCCTGGTCCAGTAACGACTACGCAGGTTAAAGGGGTACGGAGAGTAACTGCAAAACGGATGCATGAATCAATTGCAACCACAGCTCAGTTTACTATGAATGCCTACGCAGATGCGACGGCACTACAAACTCTACGAGCTCGGTTTAAGGCAAGTGCGCCGGAGTTAAATCTTCAAAATATTACTATTAATGATATTATTCTCTATGCAGTGGCTAAGACCATTCCCCAATTCCCTTTCATGAACACCCACTTTTTAGGTGATACTATGGTCACTTTCGAGCACGTCCATCTTGGTTGTGCAGTTGATACTCCAAAGGGATTATTAGTACCGGTAGTGAAATATGCAGATAGCCGATCTTTAAAAGGGATTAGTGATGAATTTAAGCGGTTAGCTACAGTTAGTATTGAAGGTAAGGCCCAGCCTGACGACCTTTCTGGAGGGACGTTCACGGTAACAAACTTGGGTGCTCTTGGTATTGATACTTTCACACCAGTGCTTAACGTACCTGAAGTTGCCATTTTAGGTGTAGGTGGAATTTCAATGCGAGCCGTAGAAGATAGTGATGGTGATCTTAATTTTATTCCCCATATTGGGCTCTCTTTAACCATTGATCACCAAGGTGTTGATGGTGCTCCGGCAGCTAAATTCTTGAAAGCCCTCTGTGCAAACATCGCTTCGGTAGATCTATTGCTGGCATTATAGGAGACTGAGATATGGAAAAGTTTGATCTTATTATTATTGGCTCTGGCCCTGGCGGCTATATTGCCGCCGAGCGCGCTGGTCAGCTGGGCAAAAGTGTCCTGTTGCTTGAACGTGATCAATTGGGCGGAGTGTGTACGAATTTGGGCTGTATACCCACTAAAAGTCTTCTCAACTCGGCTAAACAGTATCGCCATGCCCAAGAATCAGAAAAGATAGGGGTGACTGCTAAGTCTGTCGAATTTAATCTTGCTCCCGCTATGGAGTGGAAACAGGAGACAGTTGAAACTCTCCGTAATGGTATTACGTTCTTAATGAAGAATGCCAAAGTTACGGTGGTGTTTGGTGAGGCCATCTGCTTAGATGCAACCCATGTACAAGTAGGAGAGACGATCTATGAAGGGACTGATCTCATTATTGCCACTGGCTCCTCGCCGGCAGTTCCTCCCATTCCTGGTCACGATTTACCCCATGTAGTAACCAGCAATGAAATTCTCTCTATAGAGAAGTTACCCGCTTCACTTACCATTATTGGTGGTGGCGTTATTGGTGTTGAATTTGCATCATTTTTCGCTTCAGTGGGGGTAGAGGTTACCGTTCTTGAGATGATGGATGAGATTCTTCCCATCATGGATGCTGAATTTGCCAAGCTTATGCGCAGAGAGATGAAACCAGTAGCATTTAACCTCGGTTGTAAGGTTACTGAGATTACCGCAGATGGAGTTACGTATACCGATGCTAAAGGTAAAACAAAGCACCAAACTAGTGAAATGGTACTGCTGAGTGTGGGACGTAAGGCGAACTTAGAAGCGGTCAAAGCCCTTAATTTGGCTACTAATCGTCTCGGTATTGTGGTGGACGAACAGCTGCGAACTAATATTCCGAATGTATATGCTATCGGTGATGTGAATGGGAAATCTTTACTTGCCCATTCCGCTTCACGCATGGCGGAAGTGGTTGTTTCAAATCTCTATGGTGCCGGTGGCCAAAGGATGCGCTACAATGCGATACCTTGGGCTGTATATGGATTGCCTGAGGCGGCAGGCTGTGGGCTGACTGAAAGCGAAGCTAAAGAGAGAGGACGGGAGATTGTGACTGCCACTACTCAGATGCGAGCTAATGGACGGTTCCTTGCCGAACACGGTAAACGGGCGGCCGGGCTCTGTAAAGTGATCGCCGATGCCAAGACGAAAGCAATTCTTGGTGTACATCTACTTGGTCCCTACAGTAGTGAAATTATCTACGGGGCAGCCGCAATTATTGAATCTGAGTTAAGAATTAAGGATGTTAAGGAGATAATATTCCCCCATCCGAGCGTCTCTGAAATTATTAGAGACACATTATTTGCAATAGAACACACCCTTTGAGGTGAAGGAGATACTATGGCCAGAAAAATATCATTTGATCCAGCAAAACTTCGAGAGAAGGATACTGCTAAAACACCAACTATTCCTATAAATCACTATACCCCTGATTTTAAGAAGGAATTGAAACTCTATGGAAAGGAACGTTTAATTAAGGTGTTTTATGACATGTTAGTTATTCGTGAGTTTGAAACAATGCTTGACTCTATAAAAAAAGAAGGGGTCTACCAAGGAATTTCCTATAACCATAAAGGGCCTGCACACCTCAGTGCTGGGCAGGAATCGGCAGCTGTAGGGCAGGCTATGAATCTTGACGCTGAAGATTTTATTTTTGGCTCTCACCGCAGTCACGGTGAAATTTTGGCTAAATGTCTTTCTGCCATAGCAAAGCTAGATGCGAAAGAGATTGAGCAGATTATGAAAGAGTTCATGGATGGTGAAACATATGCCGTCGTTAAAGAACACTTTGACGGCAAAGATAGTAAAGACTTAGCTGAAAACTTTATCATATATGGAACGCTAGCTGAAATCTATGCCAAGAGAACGGGATTTAGCCGTGGTTTGGGTGGTTCGATGCACACCTTCTTTGCTCCCTTTGGAAGCATGCCCAACAACGCCATCGTTGGTGGTTCAGGCACCATTGCTTTTGGTTCAGCTTTGTACAAGAAAGTGAACCGAAAGAAAGGAATTGTCATTGCCAATCTAGGTGACGGCGCTATGGCTCGAGGCCCAGTTTGGGAAGCTATGAACATGGCAGCTATGGATCAATACAACACCTTATGGGATGAGATGAAAGGTGCTCCTCCCTACATGATAAATATTTTCAATAATTTTTACGGAATGGGTGGGCAACCTGTTGGTGAAACTTCTGGAGTAGGCATTGCTGCACGCATTGGTGCTGGAGTTAATCCTGAGGCCATGCATGCTGAACGTGTTGATGGATTCAATCCATTGGCAGTTGCTGATGCCATCATTCGCAAGAAAAAACTCTTGCTGGAAGGGAAGGGACCAGTTCTTCTCGATACTATTACCTATCGTTTTAGTGGTCACAGCCCTTCGGATGCTATGACCTACCGCACCAAAGAAGAATTAGAGATGTTTAAGGAACAGGATCCCCTCTTTGCGTATGGCCGTTATATAGTTGACAATGGCTTGGTCACAGAAGACGATCTCAAAGAGATGAAGACGACGATTCTAGAGAAACTGCGTAAGGCCATGGAAATTACGGTCGATGATAAAATTTCACCTATGGTTGATGAGCAGTTTATTGAAGACGTCATGTTTAGTAATGGTAATGTAGAAAAACTAGATGATGCAAAACCTGAACTTTCTGAAAAACTTGAAGATAACGCACGAGTAAAACAGATTGCTCGTCGTTCTCGTTATGCTTTTGATGAGAACGGGAAAGAATTACCAGCTAGTCGTCAGTACCAATATCGTGATGCTGTCTTTGAGGCTATGGTCCACCGTTTTTCCATTGACCCAACCTTGGTTGCCTATGGCGAAGATCACCGAGACTGGGGTGGAGCGTTTGCCTGTTACCGTGGACTTACTGAGTTACTGCCCTACCACCGTTTCTTCAACTCTCCTATTTCAGAGTCGGCAATTGTCGGTAGCGGAGTAGGATATGCGATGAGTGGTGGACGAGCGGTCGTTGAACTCATGTATTGTGATTTCCTCGGTTGTGCGGGTGATGAGGTCTTTAACCAAATGCCAAAGTGGCAGGCAATGTCAGCCGGTGCTTTGCAGATGCCATTAGTCCTACGGGTATCAGTAGGTAATAAATATGGTGCACAGCACTCTCAGGAATGGACTAGCATGGTTGCCAGTGTTCCTGGACTAAAAGCAATGTATCCTGCAACGCCCTATGACGTGAAAGGGATGCTCAATTATGCTCTGCGTGGAACTGACCCTGTTGTTTTCTTTGAAAGCCAAAAACTCTATGGAATTGGTGAACAATTTGAAAAATCTGGTGTTCCTGAAGGCTATTACGAGATTCCTGAAGGTGTCCCTGCCATTCGCAGAGAGGGTAATGATGTTACCTTAATTGCGTTAGGGCCTTCTCTGTATACGTGTTTGGCTGCTGCGGATGAACTTAAGAAGAGTTATGATATAGACGCTGAAGTGATTGATCTCCGTTGGATAAACCCTCTTCATTACGAGATGTTGGTAGATTCTGTCAAAAAAACTGGTCGCGTCGTACTGGTCACGGATAGTGCCGAGCGAGGGAGTTACCTGCAGACTGTAGCAGCGAATTTAGGGCGATTAGCTTTTGACTACTTAGATGCTCCACCCGTGGTGCTTGGTTCTCGCAACTGGATAACTCCACCAGCAGAGATGGAAGACTATTATTTCCCTCAGGTCGATTCAATTATTGATACTATCCACGAGCAAATTCTGCCGTTGAAAGATCATACAGTACGGCGTAATAAGACCGATGGTGAATTTAATCGTATCCAGGGAGCTGGAGTTTAAACGATGAAGGAGACCCGCCTATCGGCGGGCCTCCGTTATTGAGCACAAAGGAAGGATTATGACAATACATAACTTGCGTCAGCAAATTAATAGCAGCGATAAGGTAGAACGTCTACAAGCTGCACAGAAGCTGGGTGAGGCAATTAAAACAAACACGTTACAGAGGGAAGTCTTGCAGGAGGTGAATAACCATGTACATACTACCTACTCATTTAGTCCTTATGAGCCAGCTGGGGCTGCTTTTGCAGCATGGGAAGCTGGGTTAGGAATTGTCGGATCAATTGATCACGATAGTATTGGTGCTGCGCGTGAAATGCTGGAGGCTTCAGCTTTGCTAGGAATTGCTAGTACAGTTGGCTTTGAAGTACGTAGTGGATTTCAACAAACACCATTTGCCACGAAGAAAGTTAATAATCCTGATTCGCCAGGGATCGTCTATATGTGTGTACACGGGGTTCCTGTACGGGCGATTCCTGAAGTCGATGCATTTCTCGAACCCATACGTTCTATTCGAAATGTTCGAAACCAAGCACAGGTGATTGCCCTTAACAATCTTATTGCCAGTAGTGGATTAGAACGAATTGACTTCGTGCAAGATGTTGTTCCTCTCTCCCGAGCACCTGAAGGGGGGAGTATTACTGAACGCCACATTTTGCATGCGTTTGCATCAAAGATATTAAAGATGGCACCAGCCGGTGAAGCTGCAGTCGATTTTGTTGAAAATAGACTTAAAGTTCCTGTGCAAGGTACCTTGCGTCAGTTTTTACTCGATGCTACAAATCCTCACTACCAGTATGATTTACTGGGACTATTGAAAAGCACCTATTTACCACGTTTTTTCATTCAGCCTTCACGTGAAGAGACTGTTGATGTGAAAGATGTGGTCTCTTTTGCCCTCTCAATTGGAGCTATTCCTGCCTATGCTTATTTAGGTGATGTCGGTGAGAGTGTTACTGGCGATAAAAAGGCCCAACAATTTGAAGATGGTTTTCTCGATGAGTTGGTCGCCTATATAGCTGAAATTGGCTTTCCAGCCATCACCTATATGCCACCGCGCAACAGTAAGGCGCAAATGCAAAGGTTACAGAAGCTCTGTAAAAAACATAATCTCATGGAGATCAGCGGGGTTGATATAAACTCTTCACGCCAATCATTTAATTGTCCCGAAATGCTGGATCCAGGATGTATTCACTTAGTCGATTCAGCTTGGGCCCTCGTGGCGCATGAAAAGCTGGTAAATCATAATGAACGGTGGGGATTGTTTCATTCTCATTCCCCGTTGGCCAAACTTTCTTTGGATCAACGTATTGCGGTGTATGCTCGTCTGGGGCGAGAAATGGACCCGTTTAATCCCTCTTCAATCCTTGAACTGGCATCAAAAACTTTTCGTAAAGGAGGTGTGTAAATGAAAAATCTTAAACAATGGATACCTCCCGTAATACGAGGTATGACAAGTGACGGAGAAACTGGTCTCATAGTGACGGTATTGCCTGTCGCGACTGCGGAACTGACACTTCCCGCCTATAAAGAGGGCCAGTCAGTAGCAGATACCGCTCTTGTGTGGAGAAAGAAATTTACCGAGTATTGTACTGCTAAGGGCCGGTATCCCACTACGGTTGGAATCTCAGGTCTCAATTGGAGTATGGGGCTGGGAGTCTCGTGGGAAGAGGCTAAAGCTGGTCGCGGTGTGAGTAAAAATCCATTACAGAAAAGAACAACCACGCGTTCAAATATCATGCAAGGTAAAATTTCATTGGTTACTGGTGGTGCTCAAGGCTTTGGCGAAGGGATGGTCAAAGGGTTGGTCGCCGAAGGTGGTTTTGTTTACATTGCAGACATGAATCAAAAAGGAGCAGAGGCTCTTGCCCTGCAGCTGAACAGTGAAGCAGGGCGACAAGTAGCTCAAGGGCTCTTCGTGGATGTCACCGATGAAGCCTCTGTGGCAGCCATGATGGATCAGGTTGCCCTGCAAAGCGGAGCGCTTGATCTCTTTGTCAGCAATGCCGGAGTAGTCAGAGCGGGTAGTGTAAAAGAGATGGAATTAAAAGATTTCGAGTTTGTCACGCAGGTTGATTACACGGGATTTTTTATCTGTACTAAATTTGCCGCTCTCCAGCTTGCTCTCCAGAATAGTGGTTCTGGTGGAACCTACATGAGTGATATCATAACTATAAGTAGTAAGAGTGGGTTAGAGGGTTCAAATAAAAACGGAGCTTATGCTGGTGCTAAATTTGGTACTATTGGACTAACCCAAAGTTTTGCTCTAGAATTGGTCTCTGATAATATAAAAGTAAATGCGGTGTGTCCAGGTAACTTTTTGGATGGAGCTTTGTGGTCTGACCCAGACCGAGGTTTATTTATACAATACCTCGAGGCGGGGAAAGTACCGGGAGCTAAAACTGTAGAAGATGTAAGAAGGTCTTACGAATCAAAGGTTCCACTGAATCGTGGGTGCCGAATCGAGGATGTTGTTCGTGCCCTATGTTATATAGTGGAACAAAAATATGAAACTGGTCAGGCCGTTCCTGTTACAGGCGGCCAAGTAATGCTAAACTAGCAGGAGGAATGCTATGAAAACAAGAGCTGTACGATTGTACGGGAAAAATGATTTACGAATTGAAGAGTTTAAACTTCCCCCCATTAAAGATGATGAGATTTTGGCATGTATTGTGACAAATAGTGTCTGTATGTCTGATCATAAAGCAGCTGATCAGGGACCTGATCATAAACGGATCCCTAAAGATATTGATAAAAACCCCATTATTTTGGGTCATGAATTTTGTGGGGAAATTTTAGAAGTTGGCAGTAAGTGGGCTTCAAAGTTTAAACCTGGTGAGCGTTTTACGATTCAGCCAGCATTGAACTATAAAGGTTCCTTAGCCGCTCCAGGGTACTCCTACCAATATATTGGCGGAGATGCCACACATATTATAATTCCAAATGAAGTTATGGAAATGGATTGTTTGCTTACCTATGAGGGTGATGCGTACTTCCTAGGTTCTTTAGCAGAGCCAGTTTCCTGTATTGTAGGTACCTACCACGCTATGTATCATACAAAGGGCGGTTCTTATGTACATGACATGGGAATTGTTGACGGTGGTAATGTTGCTATTTTAGCTGGTGTTGGTCCCATGGGCTTAGGTGCTATTGATTATGGATTGCACCGCGAACGCAGACCTTCGCTCATGGTTGTCACCGATATTGATCAGGAGCGTCTCACACGTGCAGCAAGCTTGTACACGGTGGAAGAAGCCGCTAAACAGGGCGTTAAGCTGGTCTATCTCAATACTAAAGATTGTGAAGACCCTGTCGCTAAACTAAAAGAACTTTCAGGTGGTGAAGGGTATAACGACGTTTTCGTCATGGCTCCTGTACGGGCATTGGTAGAACAAGCCGATGATATTTTAGCTAAAGACGGCTGTCTAAACTTCTTTGCTGGACCAGGTAACACCGACTTTAAAGCACAGATAAACTTCTATAATGTCCACTATGCTTCAACTCACATTGTTGGTACCAGTGGTGGAAATACCGATGACCTACGTGAATCAATCGATATGATGGAAAAAGGCTTAATTAATCCAGCTGGTATGATAACCCATATTGGTGGTTTGAATGCTGTACCAGAAACTGTGGTAAAGCTTCCTTCTATTCCAGGGGGCAAGAAACTTATCTATACCCACGTTGAATTACCATTAACCGCAATTGAAGATTTTGCTGAAGTGGGCAAAAAAGATCCCTTCTTTGCGAAATTAGGCGAAATTGTTGCACGACATGATGGACTGTGGAACTTAGAAGCAGAGAAATATCTACTTGCAAACGCACCACGACACAATGCCTAATTAGGGGGAAAGTATGGCCAAGCATATAGCAGTTGATTTGGGAGCTTCCAATGGTCGCGTGATTGTCGGAGATTTGTCGGGTTTTGAGGTGATGAATCGCTTTGTAACCCGCAGTGAGATTTTACTCAAAGAATCACATTGGGATATTATCTACATTTTTTCAGAAATCAAGAAAGGGATAAAAGAAGCTTTTAACCGGTATGGTGATGAGATTATCTCAATCGGGGTGGATTCTTGGGGGGTCGATTATGGTTTACTCGATGAGAGTGGATCATTAGTGACGATTCCCTACCATTACCGAGATCTTCGTACCGAAGGTATGGTAGAAGAAGTCTGCGAAAAACTTGGCCGCGATGCCATTTTTAATAGAACAGGTATCGCTTTCCACCCCTTTAATACGTTGTATCAACTAGCTGCGATGCAAAAAACACGCCCTACCACCCTGCAGGTGGTACGGCATTACTTATCTCTCCCTGATCTTATCAATTATTGGTTGACGGGAGAGATGGTTAACGAAGTCACACAGGCTTCAACCACCCAGTTGTACAATCCTATTAAGAAGGATTGGGATTGGGAGTCGATTGATGCCCTTGGACTTCCTCGCTCAATATTTGGGAAATTAGTACCAAGCGGTACTATTGTTGGACCCCTTGATCCTACTGTTGCGCAGGAGCTGCAGGCTTCTCATGATGTGGTGGTGGTGGCTGGGGGGACCCATGATACCGCTTCTGCAGTAGCTGCAGTCCCATCTGCCAGCGGGAAAGACTTTTTATATATATCAAGTGGAACGTGGTCGTTACTTGGTGTAGAACTAGAGGAGCCCATTGTTACCCAAGGTGCTCTTGAGAGCGGATTTACGAATGAAGTAGCCGTTAATGGCAATATCCGCTTCTTGAAGAATATCATGGGGATGTGGATCCAACAGGAATGTGTTAAGTACTGGGAAGAACAGGGTGAAACCATACGTTGGGCTGAACTCGATGCTGAGACGTTAGAGTGTGCTGCTTATCCTGGGTATATCAATCCTAATGATCAGCGTTATCTCAAACAAAGTAGCCCTACAAACTTGATGATCGATCGGGTCACAGCCAATTGTAAAGAATTAGGTTTTGCTCCACCGCAAAGCAAGGGTGAGTTCATGGTGGCAATCTACCGTGGTCTAGCTAAAGCCTATGCCCAAGCAATTACACACCTTGGGCAAACAACAGGAAAGAAATATACTTCCTTACATATTATTGGCGGTGGTTGTAAGAATGAAATTCTTGACCAATGGACTGCTGATGAGACTGGATTAACGGTATTTGCTGGTCCAGTGGAAGCTACTGCTTTAGGTAATATGCTGGTGCAACAAATCGCGACGGGTTCTATTGCGTCACTGCAAGAGGGACGAACACAGATTATTACCCATCAAAAGGTAAAACGGTTCGATCCTGCATAATCATTGTTAGTGGTATGAAGCTCTGTTTTAGAGACGGCAACTAAAACAGAGCTTTTCTTTTATAGTAAATATTTTTCTTGGTGAATTAATGTTTCTTATAGAATTCTCACCACGATACAGTAACATGTAGTATAGAGATGAGAGAAGTTGTGAAGAGAAGCTCTTAATTAAAGAGTTACAGTTGGGGTGGTATTGATTTAAGAAGTAATAAAAAAAACCCTCTGGCACTATGCAGAGAGTTCTTTTTTATAGATGCATTACCCAGATAAGTCGGGTAGAGAGGATTTGAACCTCCGACCCCTTGGTCCCGAACCAAGTGCGCTAGCCCCTGCGCTACTACCCGTTAATGGATTGGGAAAATTACCACAACGGTCGAAACTATATACAACATGTATCCTTATGTCAACGTACAACATTGACACTCACTCCTGGACATGCTATTTTTCTGAAGATGTCCTTTCCTTAAGGACACTTCTAAATTGTGCATAAAAGAGGTCGTACATGCCTTCAAAGGATTCGAAAACTCCAGAGAAAAACGATAAGAATGTCGTTAAGTTCAATGCTAATGCTGAAAAGCCAGTTGTTTCGCCAAAGAAAAAGTCAAAGATTACGGTATCCCAGATAGTAACCTATATTATTTTAGGCTTGCTTGCCATTGTCTTAGTCGTTGGCGTAGCGCTTCCGGCACTTGGTCCAAAAGGGGCTTCATCTGAAGTCGTATTTGGGTCATATGATGGTACACCCATTGAGTTTGCTTTTGGTAACTATTTTTATAACCAGTATCAAACCCTAGCTCAGCAAAATAAAGAAGCAGGCGATATAGCGTCTTACCAGATATGGAGAGGTGCCTTTGAGAGTACTGTATTCCATACTGCAATGACTCAAAAAGCTAAAGCAGCGGGGGTGCGTGTTGCCGATAAGACCCTTAATCAGGTGATAATCGATAGTGGGATCTACCACAAAGATGGTCGATTTGATGTTGCCACCTATGAAAATGCTAGTCTAGAAAGCAAAAATAAAATTAAGAGTCAATACAGAGAAAATATGCCGGTTCAAATGGTATTGGAAGATATTGCAACGGTTCTTTCTTCCCCAGATGAGATGGATTATGTTATTAGGATGGGAGATAGTGCCCGTTCATTTGAATATGTAGTCTTTGATTCCTCTCTCTACCCTGACGAGCTTACTCGCCAATATGCAACTGCAAATCCTTCTTTATTTACCCTTCTCGACGTCTCACTCATCTCCTTACAGGATCAAGAGAGGGCCGAGGATGTTCGAGAATCAATTGTTTCAGGTCTTTCCACCTTTGAAGAAGCTGCCAAAGAATATTCTTTAGATAGTTTTGCAAATGAGGGTGGTCGCTCAGGAATGTGGTATCTACACGAGTTACAGGAGAACTTTGCTAATCCTGAAGAGGTAAACCTCCTATTTTCTACCCCGGCAGGACAAGTTTCGCAAGTTTTTGCATCACAGGGTGGGTATGTACTCTATCGGGTGGAACAAGACCCTATTATGGCTGATGTGGATGACCCAGATGTGTTAGAGGATGTAAAGACCTATATTGGTACACGTGATGAGGAAGTTGTAACGACCTACCTTTCTCAGCAAGCAACCGAGTTTGCAGAAACGACCAATGCAGGTGAAGACTTCGTAGAGAGAGCCAAAACGATGGGAATTACTGTCAACACAGTTGAAGCAACCCCTCCCAACGTGGGCGGTTCTAAATACTTGATTGACTTTAGCTATACAGATGAGGGAGGCTATTTAGGTGTTCTCTCCAACGATGTTGATGCTATGACAAGTTTGTATACACTACCAGTAGGGTCCTCTACAGAGCCATTACCTACTAACAATGTATTTGTAGTGGCCAAAGTTACTGAAGAATCAGCCCTTCCTGATGATATGGGTGATTACTTACGTCTAATGTACCCCTATATGTCTCAGTCACAAAGCCAGCAGGATTTAGTGCAAGCTATATTTAATTCAGATAAGCTAGATGATAAATTCCTCCCGACGTACTTCGATAAGATTATGAACATAGGTGCTGCTAAGTAGTACAGCAGCCATACTTTTAGAAGTTTTAAACAGCCATCATTGCGATGGCTGTTTAAGCATCGTAAGGAGCGCTCTTTTATGATTGCTATTCTTGGAAGGTCTCGGTACACTTAAAAAAAGATATAGTATCCAGAAATAGAAGAGGAGGTTTTTCAACATGATCGCAGTTCTAGGTGAAGCCTTGATTGACTTAATTGGTGGTGTCGGTGTACATGATCAACCTTGTTTTTATCATTACAATGGTGGCTGTGCCCTTAATACGGCGACAGCTGCAGCTAGGTTGGATTGTGAGGTCCTCTATATTGGAAAATTATCTCATGATATGTTCGGCCAACAGATGCAACAGTACTTTACAGCTAATAATGTAAAGATGGTTCTTGAGTTATGTAATGTTCCAGAGAACTCGATGATCGGGTTTGCTAAAATTGATGAAACTGGAGCAGCTTCTTATGTGTTTTATAGTGAAGGGACCACAGTAACTAAGCTCTCTGCAACTGAAATCCTAGATGCCTTAAAAACTTTTCCTGAGGTGAAATATTTACATGTAGGTTCTGTCGCGGTTGCTTTAGAAGAATCAGGAACGGAAATCTTACAAGCTCTGAAAAAACTTGGTCCCCATGGTCCAGCTATATTCTTTGATCCTAATGTGAGGCCTACGGTTATAGAAGATTTCGATGCATACAGGAGGCGAGTGTTAGAGATTATGAAACTCTCTTTTCTCGTTAAACTTTCCAATGAAGATCTTGAATTCCTCTATCCTGAAATTTCACTTCCTGAAGCAGTACAGGCGCTATTAGACCTTGGAGCAGAGCATGTGGTTCTTACCAAAGGTAAACATGGTCTTAATTGGAGGTCACAATCAGGGCTTAATGTTGAAGTTCCTGCTGTCGACAATCCTATTGTCGATACGGTGGGGGCTGGTGATACCGTCAGTGGGGCTCTGTTGAGCTACCTCAAAGAACATGGTATTGGAAGAGGAGGGGCGATCTCAGCCGAGCAGGCCAAGGAAGCTTTAGTCTTTGCTGCTGCTGCGGCGGCGATTACCACTTCCCGTAAGGGAGCTAATCCACCGAGACGGTCTGAAATAGTACTTCCTGATTAGATACACTCAGTTTTTTCAGATTTCTATAAAAATTATCACATCATTTCGTTTAGAGGTACGCAGCTACTATAGCAAATACTTCGATTATGCTATACTTGCGCAGTTATGATAAAAAAAAATACACAAATTAGAAATATAGCAATTATTGCTCATGTAGATCATGGGAAAACGACACTCGTCGATGGACTTTTTAGACAGAGCGGTTTATTCGCTAAAGGTGCCTTACCTGACCGGATTATGGACTCTGGTGCGATTGAACGGGAACGTGGAATTACCATCAGTGCAAAGAACTGCGCCATTATCTGGAAAGGGATAAAGATTAACATTATCGATACCCCAGGACACGCCGATTTCGGTGGCGAAGTTGAACGAGGATTGTCGATGGTTAATGGGGTTGTCTTATTGGTAGATGCGGCCGAGGGCCCACTTCCTCAAACTCGTTTTGTGCTACAAAAGGCATTAGCCCTAGAATTAGCGGTGATCATTGTTATTAATAAGATCGACCGCCAAGATGCTCGTCCGCAGGAAGTGTTGGAAGAGGTCTATGATCTGTTACTAGAATTAAATCCAGATGAAGCTATGCTAGAGGTTCCCGTCTTGTATTGTATTGGCCGGGACGGGTCGTGTGGATTGGATGCCAATGCCCTTGATGGTGATTTACATGCACTTTTGGACACTATGGTTGCCGTTGTTCCCCCTCCAGAATATGATGATGAAGAACCGTTCCAAATGCTTGTTTCAGATCTTGGCTATAGTGACTTTTTAGGGAGACTTGCTATAGGTAAAGTTATCAATGGAAGTGCTGGTACCCATGATTCTTTGGTTTGTGTCAGCGAAGATGGTCAAATACCACTGCGTGTGACCCGCCTGCAATGTTATGATGGACCCACGTTCCACGAAACTAATCGTGTTGGCCCCGGTGATATCGTAGTGCTATCAGGGGTGGAAAAAGTTTCAATCGGCGATACTATCTGTACGCGAGATAACCCGAAAGCTTTGCCCCGTATTAACATAGATGAACCCACCGTGGCGATGCAATTCGGTAAGAACATTTCCCCTTTAGCGGGAAAAGAAGGCAAACACGTTCAATCTACCAAGATTTATGAACGCTTGCGCAAAGAAGCTCTCCAGAACGTCTCCATTAAAGTTGAACGAAATGAAGGGGATGATACGGTAACAGTGAAAGGTCGTGGCGAGTTCCAACTGGCTATTATTGTAGAATCAATGCGCCGGGAAGGATTTGAGCTCTGTGTAGGTCGCCCTACGATAATCCTTAAAAAAGACGAGCATGGAAAAACACTGGAGCCCATCGAATACTTACGGATTGACTGCCCTGAAATATATAGTGGAATCATCATGGAGAAACTAGCTAAACGTAAAGGGTACATGCTCGATATCACCTATAATGCTGATGAGCGTGTCACGATGCGTTTTGAAGTTCCTGCACGAGCCCTAATTGGGTATCGGGATGAATTCTTGACCGATACTCGGGGTAATGGGATTATGCATGCTGTCTTAAAAGGGTATGAAGAGTATCGAGGAGATTTTCCTGATCGATTCTCTGGCTCTCTAATTTCAGATCGTTCAGGGACTGCAGTCGCCTATGGCTTACACGGATTAGAAGCTCGTGGTCGGCTTTTTGTTGTTCCTGGAGACCCTATTTATGAAGGTATGATCATTGGTGAGCACAACCGTGAAATTGATTTAACCTGTAATCCTACCAGAACTAAAAAACTAACTAACATGCGGGCAGCTGGTAAGGATGATGCCGTTACCCTGACTCCAATCTCACCCATGAGTTTGGAGCAAGCTATCCGATTCGTTAAAGATGATGAATATGTTGAGGTAACCCCCAAATCGATTCGGCTCTGTAAGCGAATGCTTACCGCACAACAACGAAAAATTCATGATAGGTAGACATCATAATCCAGCAACCCTGTGGACCAATAGCGGTCCACATAGGGCACTGGCTTGATTATGTCATGCTGTAGGCATCGAGAATCGAGAATTCCGCTGGAACAGGAATAGAATCCATGGCTCCGGGGCGCATGACAGTGACACTAGAGGCCGCGCTAGCCAACTCCAGAGCTTCCTGTACATGCTTCCCTTTGGCAATATTAGCTACATAACACCCAATAAAAGTGTCTCCAGCTGCTGTGGTATCCACTACAGGTACATTCCACGTCCCATAGCTATAACGAACGCTACCACGTCCATAGCGCGCTCCTTTAGCACCTAATGTTAGAATGATATCAGTCTCGGGAAACTGTTGCGTGAGGGAGTCCATAGCCTCCTCTGGATCTGTTTTACCCGAGAGTCCTGTAGCTTCCACTTCGTTAACCAGTAATAGGTCAAGGAGAGGAAGAGGGAGGTCAAGAACACTAGGTTCATAGGGAGCTGGATTAAAACAGATGGAGAGTCCTTTTTTATGGGCTTTTTCCATGATATAACCGGTAAGATTTATTTCATTCTGCAACATAACCCAGTCTCCAGCTTCGAAATGGGTAAAAACTTCATCAATCTCTTTTGTAGTAAATTCTTTGTTACTACCGGCATAAAGAACAATAGAGTTTTGTCCAGAAGCAGCCACCTGGATAAGAGCTTGGCCTGTGGGATTTTTACCAATAGTGAGGAAGTCGGTACGCACACCTTTACTTTCTAGTTTTTCTTTAATCCATAGACCGTCACTACCAATCTTTCCCGCATGAAAAACTTCATGTTCTCCTGCCATAGCCACGGCAACGGACTGGTTAGCCCCTTTTCCACCAGGAGAGCGTGTCATACTGGTACTACTAATGGTTTCTCCAGGTAGTACAATATGGTCTACCGCAAAAATGATATCAATATTAGTGGATCCAAAATTTAAGATACGCATTTTAGCCATCCTTTTTGTCTGTTTTATAAATTGTAGAAGCTGGAATGGTATTGGTCAATCTCTATTTATAGGAGTCGCAAACCATGGCTGTTGGCTTCGTTATGAAAATGATCTGGCCACACTGAAGCTTGAACCTCTCCGATATGAGCTTTTTTAAGCAATAACATACAGATACGCGATTGACCTAATCCGCCTCCTACCGTTTGTGGGAAATCACCTTGTAGGAGTCTTTTGTGCCAATAGAGCTCTTTTCTAGCCATATCATTGCGCATTGCTAATTGGCGAAGAAGAGTTTCTCGATCAACACGGATGCCCATTGAAGAGAGCTCCATAGAGTCTTGGCGGACAGTATCCCAGACAATAATATCGCCATTCAGCCCATAAAACCCCTCTTTGGTAGGTGTTGACCAGTCATCATAATCGGGAGCCCGACCACCATGCAACTCTCCATTAGAAAGGGGGTGTCCAATTCCAATGAGGAAAATAGCACCATATTTTTTAGCTAACATCTTTTCACGTTCCACCGGCGTAAGATTAGGATAGAGTTTGTAAGCTTCCTCTGTTTGGATGAAAGTAATTTTTTCTGGTAAGGACGGTTTGCATACAGGAAACAATTCACTTACCAGAAATTCCGTCCGCTTTAGTGCTCCATAAATTTTATTAACTACAAACTTCAAATATGCTAAGTTTCTTTGGTCCCCATTCATGACCAATTCCCAATCCCATTGGTCGACATAAATAGAGTGAATTGAATCAAGGTCATCATCGGCGCGAATAGCGTTCATATCGGTATAAAGACCTGTATTTGGGGTAAATTTGTAATCAGCAAGTGCCATCCGCTTCCACTTTGCTAAAGAGTGGACTATCTCCATGGTTTGGTCACCAAGGTTAAGCACTTGAAAAGAAACAGGCCGTTCCAGTCCATTTAAATCATCGTTAATGCCGGAGCCTTTGGGCACAAATAAGGGGCTAGTGACACGGGATAGATATAATTCACCGGAAAGTTCCCGTTCAAACGTATCTTTTACAAACTTTATAGCCTTTTCAGTATGTTTTTGATTCATCAAAGGGCTATAATCTTTTGGAAATTGTAAACTAGACATAGTAGTAACTCCTTGCTTGTGCATTGCGACAGTATAGAGGGAACCATAACAATAATCTTCTTACTGTATAGGCGAGCATATAAAAGGAGTTTTCAATGATAGTTGCTGCTGAGGTGTTGTCTTGTCTCAAACCTGCCTCTCTTTTCTCTCTCTTCATGCTCAGTCTCTCTTTCTTGTAGAAATTTACGGTAATGATTAGTGAAAAACTACCTAGTTATTACCTTGTCTGTCAAGGTGATAATGAAAAAAGAGGTTTTATAGAGTATGTACTGCAATCATTAGGATAAAAAGTATACTTTTTAAGCTATAATTAGGTAGGTATTTACCTAAAAATACATTATGAAATAAACAGTATA
>CAZGDR010000021.1:2503-31792 GCA_964524755.1 uncultured Spirochaetaceae bacterium | reverse complement strand
TCACCAATACATATGAGAACAGTATCACCAGTCCAGCTTAAATTCAAGAGAATTGTGATGGTGTGGCGACTTTCTAACCGATGGAACTGACTAACTTATTCCCGATGGTAGATGGCGAGTTTCACTTTCCTCCTAGCGAAACTATTGTGACAGCTAGTGACATCATGCTTAATGTTATTGTAATTGGAATGATAAAATGAAGAAAAGCAAATAATTTAATTTCAAAATAATTGTTTCAAAACATTATAATACAATGAATAATGCAAAAATATCTACATAACAAACATCCTTAAACTGGGGAACCGGAAAAATCATGAATTCATGTTAACAGTAAGTAGTGAAAAAAAAGTGGTAACAGCAAGAAAATAGCCCACAGAATTTATCTTGTGGGCTCTTTTTATTTCTTTATACCGTAAAATTACCGGCGCCCGGACTCGGACCGGGACAAGCTTGCGCTCAATAGATTTTGAGTCTATCGTGTCTACCAATTTCACCACGCCGGCAGAAACTCAGAAGCTCTGAACGTTCACCACATTACACTATCAAAGTAAAAAACTCAATATCAGGTATAGAGAAAACTCAACTTCATATTATTATTTACCTTTAAAGATGTTTTGCAATATTTTCTTTATGCTCAACATAGGTTGTAGCTAAATGAATTTCTCCTGAAAGATCATGCACATAATAGAAATAGTTATGTACAGCTGGATTTAGAGCAGCTCCCAAAGCAGAAGGACTGGGAGCCCCTATCCCAGTAGGAGGCAGGCCTACTGTGCGCCTCGTATTATAAGGATTATCCGAATTAAGGTCTTTTGCAGTTAATTCCCTACCCCAAGCATCAAGCCCATAGCGAGTCGTAGCATCAATGCCTAACGGCATATTAGCCTTTAATCGGTTATAAATCACTCCCGCAATGAGCGGCATCTGATCAACTACATTGGTTTCCCGCTGAATCATGGAGGCCACAATCACCATCTGTGTAATCGTTATATCTAAATCTTCTAATCTCACCAAATGAGGCCGAATTACCGCATTTAAAGCATCTTGCATGGCAACCGCTAGGGTATAAGCATTGGCCTCTATGGGGTAAGATCCACTGAGAAACCACCCTTCAGCAAAGGGCAATCCTCGATCTTTTATCACTTGCGCCGTAGCTTTCTTAAACTCACCTGCTTTTAGTAACTTCTTGTTTGCTAATACCGCATCAATTTCATCAATCGTATAACCAGCATACACCATGATAGTCGATTCTGCTGAAGAACCATTAGCTAACAATATTTCTCCAATTTCCACATGTGAGAGATTAGGTTCAAATGCATGGGTACCTGGTTGTAACTTTGTAGCTATTTCATCTTTTTCAACGTACCGTTCAAAATCCTTAGCACTATCCACAACTCCCTCTTTTTCAAGCAGCTGCGCAATCTTTCGTGCCGTCATACCCGGTTCAACTGTAATTGAAGTAGTAGCACGTTGGTGTCCCAACGGAGGTATTCTCACACCCATAATTTGCCACGCCAAAAGAGACCCAATGACTAATGCTAACACCACCACAGCAATAATAAAGGTCGACAATGGTATTTGAATTTTTGTAGAACTTTTTTTCCTTCGCTTCTTAACCGTTTTTTTCTTTGGTTTCTTCTTGGTCGTAGAAGGTTTTCGAACTGGTGGATGAGCTTTTGCCTTAATCTTCGTGACACTTTTCTTAGTTGGAGTTTTTTTCTTGGAGGGGGTGATCCCTTTCTTAGTAGGGGTCTGCTTCTTGGAAGGTGTAACAATTTTCTTAACTGGAGTCTTTTTCGTAGGAGGCGTTACAACGCCTTTCTTAGCAGGAGGTTTTTTCTTAGTTGCTGCTGGAGGAGTTGCTACAACACGCGCCTTCGCCTGCTGTGCTTTTTTTCTTTGTTCAACAATATTTTTGGCATCACTGCGTGAAGGGGGAGTAGCATTGAAGGCTTGCGATGATTTAGGGGGAGGTGTTTGCAATGTATCAGCTTTATTCTTTTCCGTACCAGAACCTTTTTCAGCCATCCCAACTACTCCTCTCTCTCCAAGCTGGAAGCTAAGCGCTTTTTCAATTCGCCAATTTTTTCTCGATTTTTTCCAATTGATTTCTGAATATCATCGATCTGTCGGTTATATTGGTCTATCATCTGCCGTAAATGGACTATTCGTTCCTCATCTTGCTCAATTAAAAAAATTAATTCGCCAATAGATTCTTCCATTCTCAATTCAACGATACGCTTCTCTAATTGCAGACGTATTCTTTCGTGCCGTCTTATTTGATCGTAACAACGTAACGTTTCAGCGGTAACTTCTACCGATTTCCAAGGGTTTTGTTGGATTTTTATACTTTTTGCGTAGGCAACAGCTAACTTGGTGACAAGAGCCTCCTGCTCTTTTCTCGCACCCTGTAGCTCGATTACTTTACGTTCAACAGAACCCGCAACTCCCACCGCTTCCAATTTGTGTTTATCTTTTGAAATACGATCTGTCAGCAGGGTAATTTCTTCTTTCCATACCACGATCTTACGCGTTAAATCATGGTACTCTTCATCCAAAGGGACTGCAGAGGGACTCTCCAAGTGACGAATACAAACTGCTTCCGCTATTATTTGCCCTGTTCCAACATAAAAACCTTCATGCCCTCGGGCATATCTTTCCAACCTTTTTGAAATAAGAATCTCATGCATTTTCAGGGGTAGCTTAAAAAGAGGAAATGATTCTTGCGTACGACGTCTCACACTATCCTTTTCAGCTTTAAGGGTCGCTACTTTATCCTGTCGCTCTCCAAGTTTTGGTAGCACTTGAAGAATCACATCGGAAAGGACACCTGAAGAGGCCTCTTCCCACGCAATCACCCCTATTCTGCCGTACACTACTTTTAATGACTGTTCATGCTGGTGTACTAACTCACGCAATTGACTTATGCGTGCATTAGCATCCTGTAAACTCTGACCCAGCTGTTGTAGATGAAGGAGACGAGCATCTAGGTCATCTAGGATAGATTTTTCGGTAGCTAAAGCTTTATAAACAGGAGCAGAATCTCCGGAAATAACAGGCTGTCGTAATTGCAGCACATGTAGACCTAATTCAGCCGAAAGAACCTCCATATCATGATCAACAACTGTTATTTGCCGTTCAACTACCTCTATTTGGCTCCGTTGTCGCCCCATGTATGCTCCTTATTTTTCAATTGAACTATTGTACCATAACGATACTTCCTTGACAAAGCAAGCATCACTCTATATTCTGAGACACAGAAGATAGAAAAGAGCATCGCATGAATAAATTCTCCGTGGAGGTGGAATGACTGGTCTGGCTATCCCCTCCCTGCTTCAAAGTAAGCTACAAGAACTGGAATTGAACGGTAACCACCCACCACTTATTATAGAGGTGGGAGCAGATGTTGTCTCTATCGCTATGGAACGTTCAAGATTACTTACGCAACAGGCAAAAAGATCAAAAAAAACACGAAACATCTCTTTAGCAAGTAACCCCTCGGTGTTATTGCTCTTATCACAAGAGCAGCTAGAATACTGGATGGAAAACAATAACCCTGTATGCGAAGCCTTCACCTGTTTATCAGAAACACAATCGCCCCGTGCTGATCTTTCGGCCTTACACGACGAGTCGAAAGTGTTGGTAACCACACCTCAACGTGCTATCGACCATATTCGCCGAGATAATATTTTTTTATCTAGAACAAAATCGGTAATTCTTGCTTACAGTTTTATTCAAGGTCCTGAAGAAACTCTCGAGCAGTTGATAGTACGCGAATGCGCATTTCTAGATGATTGTCGATTTATTTTCACAAAACTCCAGCCAAACGTAAAGATTGAATTTTTCATCGATTCACTTTCCCATCTTCGAAGGACCCCAGAAGAGCTTGCCGAACAACCTTTAGTGGTATTGCAATCCGAATGGGAGCGATCATTGCAAACCTTGGAATACTACGTCAGCTCTAACCTTGCAACAGATCACATTGTAGATACCTTGTACGCGTTACGCCAGGAGAAGTATCACATTATTCACAAACCTGGAACCGCGTGGAATACTCTTGTGAAACAGTTGCATACATCAATCCCCCCTATTTCTTATGTAGGAATTAGTCTGAACCGTTTCTCTTCGATACCAGAACCGAAATCCGGCACACTGGGAGCAATCGTCGCAGTCGGTCTCAATAGCGGGGAGATTATAACCTTGATACGCCAATTGAATGAATGGAACCATCTTGTTCAACGAATTGTCTGTATCAATACACCTGCAGAGGTGGAAGAAGTTATTACTTCAAAGGAGAACTTACTCATGAACAAGGAAATTAAAGCAATTCCAGAAAACAATGAAGTCATTGCTGGAAAAATACAAATGCTTATTGCCAAACTCTCGATCGATTCGAATCCAGAAGAACTTGAAAGTTTAAGAAAGATTATCAAAAAGAATGTGCCCCTTTTTCGACGGGGATATTTTACCGCTTATCTATTGCGCGAATTATTGGGCTCAGATAAATCAAGCTCACCTAAAAGTAGAGCAGCTCAACCAAAAAAATCAGGTGCAGCCCCTAGCGATGAAAAACCTGTTCGCACCAAAAAACAACCTCCCAAACGAGCTCAGAATCAAAAAAGAAAGGGTCCTGAAGTACCAGAAGGAGCCAGAACCTTATACTTAAACATCGGTAAAATGCGAAGATTATATGCCAAAGAACTATCACAGATATTTCAGGACCAGCTTGGTATTAGCCGAGAAGAACTCTACTCCATTCGTGTACATGATAAATATTCATTTATTACCTTGCCCGAAGCCTATGCAGAGCAAGCTATAGAGAAAATGAATGGCTTGGATATACGTGGACGTACTGCTTCAATAAGTTATTCAAACAAGGAATAAGAATGTTGGTTGAAACTCTAACGTTAGGGCCTTACCAGACCAATTGCTATCTTTTACATGACCAGAAATCAGTTTGGGTTATCGACCCAGCTTTTGCCGGTGAAACTATCCTGCACCACATAAAAGCCAAAAAACTACATGTAGAAGCAGTGATTCTAACCCACTCCCATTGGGATCATTTAATGGGGCTGCCGGAATTGGTAGCTGCTTTTCCAGAAATGTCTATCTATATACACCCACAGGAAGCCCATTTCTTAGGTAAAGAAGGAGGTCGCCGGTTACGTCAACTGGCGATTTCCATCGACCCCTCACAGGCAAGAGTTTCTCAATCATTTTGGGAATCATTACCTGAGCCCACATATACGTTCGAGGATGGTGAAATCATTCCTGGTTGTGACTTACAGGTATTACACACACCAGGACACACCGCTGGTTCAGTCTCATTGTATCGTGCTGCGGACAACTTACTTTTCTCAGGTGATACTCTGTTTGCTGGCTCAATAGGGAGAACAGATTTACCAACTAGCAATCCATCTGCGATAGTCCCCGCTATAAAGTCAAAATTATTAACTTTGCCAGAGCACACTACCGTCTACCCTGGCCATGGTCCGGCAACGACAATTGGTAAAGAAATGACCAATCCTTGGTTAGTGAATTATTGAATTACCATGCGCGACGTCTAGCACCTTCCTCTCCACTTTTACAAGCAACACACAATACTGCGGAAGGAATTGCCCGTAATCGTTCTTCTGGGATTTGAGCTCCGCACTGAACGCATATTCCATAGCGGTTGTTTTTAAGACGAGCAAGAGCAGCCTCTACACCGCGTAGGCGATTGGCAGCATGCAGGTTGAGAGCCTCCATCTTTTTACTGGCAATATCATCGGCAGCGACATCACCTAAATCTTTGGTTCCCATAGCATTAATCATCATACGAAAATCATCATCTTCGGAAGCAATGCTTTCAAGAATCTCCTTACGCTGTTCACGCAAGAGATGCTCCATCTCAGTATAGAAATCTTCCCTCATACCACACCTCGCAAACATACTTCAAACAGTATCAATAAAGATGAATGGCTTTTGACGATACGTCAAGCAAAATCTTTTTTATTTGGTAAAAATCTCGTCAATAATCTGTTTAAATTCAGAATACGTCTCTGCATGCGGCAATTGAGGTTCTGCATCAATGATTTTTTGAGGGGCTCTAAACAAAGCTCCATGATCAGCAGCTTTTATCATCGACAAATCATTATAGGAATCCCCTCCAGCAAATACGGCAAAACCAATCTCCTGAAGCGCTTCAACGGCTTTTCGTTTACCATCTTGTTGCCGTAAGGTGTAGTCGGTAATCATACCGGCATCATCGACAATCAAACTATTGCAAAATATAGTGGGCCACCCTAATTTCTCCATTAACGGTTGTGCGAATTCTGTAAAAGTATCGCTTAAAATAATGACCTGTGTTTTACTTCGTAACGTATTGAGAAAATCTAAGGCTCCTTCTAATGGAGCAAGGGAACCAATAACATGTTGAATATCTTTTAACGTTAACCCATGCTCTTGCAGGATTTTAAGGCGTCCTTGCATGAGAACATCATAATTGGGAACCTCACGTGTAGTTAAACGCAACGCTTCGATACCAGTTTTCTCCGCAAAACTAATCCAAATCTCGGGTACCAGCACCCCCTCGAGGTCCAAGCAAACTATATGCATATCACACACTCTCAAACTTATGACTTTTGGCAGCTTTGAATAAAGCCACTAATACTTTCGTACTCGCTAATGTATGTTCTAGAGATCCCGCAAAAGGAGCTCCTCCCTGACTCGCTAACGCGAAATTATCACACTCTGCCTGATACTGATCTACAGGCTCAAAACTGTACGTCTTTGTTTTGGGCTCTTGTTCATCGGCAAGAACCTCAAAAATAGTCTGTCCCTTGGGATCACTAAAATAGGTTCTACCCACATCCACGCGGTGACTATTGGTGTAAAACCTCATGGCGGTGTGAAGAGGATGACGCATACCACAAGCAAAACTCATCTGTCCACCCGCAGGGAATCGTAAAATTCCTGTGGTATGATAATCTACCTTAAGCTGAGGATCCAAGTCCATGACGCAAGCAACTTCTGAGGGCTCTTCACCAAACATCCACCGACCTACTGTAATAGGATACACACCAATATCCCACAAAGCGCCACCACCCTGCTCACAGGCGTACGAGTTGCGGATATCGTGAGGGTTATCATTATAGAGGTAAAAAGATCCATGCGCGCTCACTAGGGTCCCAATCTTATTACTTGCTAATAATTTTTTCAGTGACTGGAGACGTGGTTGGTGTAACATAGCATATGCTTCACCAATCAATTTACCACTTGAATCACGCAGTTTTATTAATTGCTCCACATCTTCTACATTCAGCGCTAATGGCTTCTCACACAGTACATGTTTACCGGCTTCAACTGCTTTACGCGTCCACTCAACATGGAGATGATTAGGGAGAGGATTATAAATTACATCTATGGAAGGGTCAGCTAATAACTCTTCATAGGAACCATACGCCACTGGTATTTTATTGTCCTTGGCGAACTTTTCACCTTTTTGTTTATTCCGTGAAGCTACTGCCACTAAATCACACTGCTTACTGGCTTGTAATGAAGGAATCAATTGCCTACGTGCAATGTCCGCAGCACCTAAAATGCCCCAACGACTTTTTTTCATAGTTAGCCTCCTTACCTAGTGCCAATAGTGCACTGATTGCCCTAGAATGGCAAGGGTATCATGAGTGCAGCTACTACCAGCATACTAGCTTCACTTAATTCTACCGTCGCTCCCAAAATATCTCCCGTTACACCTCCAATGTGCTTACGGGACTTGCAGGCCACTATAATCGTCATAACAACGCCTGATCCGGCCATCATAACCAATCTTAACAGGGGTATGTGTTTGAACAAGACTACCGCCAAAACAACCCAAATTCCAGCTACAAGGACATGACGAAGACGACCTTCAGTAACCGAGCGAGCTGCGGTCCCACCTTCTTTGCGGGCATAGGAATTACATACAGATTGGGCTACTACAAAAAATCGTGATAACAAAGGAACATAGACAAGGGTAGCCATCCCACCCCGCTCAATTACTACGGCCATCGCACTGACCTTAACGAGGAGAGTGATAATCAAGACAATAACTCCAAAGGCTCCTACGTTCGAATCCTTCATAATCTCCAGCTTGCGCTCTTTAGTCCAACCACCACCAAAGCCATCGAACATATCGCAAAGGCCATCTAAATGAAAAGCTCGCGTCAGAAACGCGAGTAAGCCTACGAGTAATGAACTGGCTAAGAAAGGGACCTCGAAAGGTTGAAGTAGCAGAGCAACTCCATACAAGACAAACCCCAAAAATGCACCAATAGGGACAAACCAATAGAGGGTACTGGCAGGACTGTCGCTCTCCTTTCCTGGAAATGGAAAGATCGTCAATGTCCGCACAGCACTGGCTAAACCACAACCTTTCATGACTCTAGTACTCCTTTGATGCAAACAGGGATTCCTGCCACCATCCAAACTACTGTATCAGCAATCGCCGCTAACCCTTGGTTCAACCAACCGGCATGATCACGGAAATGACGACTCATTTCGGTAGCGGGTACGATACCTTGCCCCACTTCATTGGTCACAATTACAAGATGTGTATGATTGTGTTGTACCACTTCAAAAAAAGCCTTAACCTCTTCATACTCATCCAGCATTCCGCGATAGTGTAAAAGGTTTCCCATCCATACCGTCACACAATCTATGAGGGCTACTGTAACCGAATTATCAAGTGAACTTACAGCTTTAGCTAAATCGAGAGACTCTTCAATGGTTGATGCAAAGAAACCCTTTCGAGCTTCCTGATGACGGGCAATACGCTCGCGCATCTCATCATCAAAAGGCTCAGCCGTTGCGATATAGATCCGCTTACCTTCTATCTGTTTAACCAAGTTTTCAGCATAGCGACTCTTCCCGCTCCGGGCGCCCCCAATGACGAGTGTTATGTTACATTTAGGCATGAGAATCAACTCCTTGTTCTTTTAATAAAGCAACCGAGTCGGTTACCTGAGCGAGCGAAAAACTCGTCATAGAGAGATAGAGATCCATTGCTTGACGTATGACTAGCCAGCCTAAGGCAGCTCCTGAACCTTCTCCTAGTCGCATGGAAAGTGATAAAAGAGGATCTACAGCAAGATATTCAAGTAGTGCCCCATGGCCACTCTCCCCCGATTTATGGCAAAAAATCATAAAATCCTTGGCTGCTGGGGCCACTGAAATAGCAATAAGAGCAGCCACAGTAGTAATAAAACCATCAATTAAAATCACTTGCTTTAGATGAGCAGCCTCTAACATTCCACCCACCATAGCAGCAATTTCAAAGCCACCAAAAATGCGTAATGCTTCCAGTGGATCTTCTGGCCTCCCGTGCAATTCAAGAGCCTTATACAATACAGCCATTTTATGGGCAAGCCCACTTTCACTCAGCCCAGCCCCCTTGCCTGTACAATGGCGAACATCATATCCTGTGACGCTGGCCATAAGAGCTGAAGCACTGGAAGTGTTACCCACTCCCATTTCACCAAAGGCCACTACCGCATACCCGTCATGCTGGGCTTTTTGTACCAACTCTTGCCCTGTCAATAGAGCTTGTTCACATTGCTCAGGAGTCATGGCTGGCTGACGGGCGAAGTTTTCTGTTCCATAGGCTACTTTTTTAGAGAGGATTCCTAGACTGGGAGCGAAATCATGGGCGACTCCGATATCAACAACCTGTAAATCAAGTCCGTTATTGGTACACATCAATCCAATAGCACCACCACCTCGAGCAAAGTTCTCACATTGCTGCCAAGTTATTTCCTGAGGACTTGAAGTTACCCCTTCCTGCACAATCCCATGATCACTAGCAAATAGGAACATACAAGGATTTTTCAAATGCGGTGTAAGCGATTCTCGCATACATACAATATCGACAGCAATCTGTTCTAAACGTCCTAAAGAGAGTTGCGGTTTAGCCTTCGCATCCCAAGCTAACCAAGCTTGCCTTGCTAATTCTGTTGATCGAGGAGTAACAGAGGGAACTTCATAGCGTATTTTCATGGCCACAGTGTAACGATGCTGTCAAAAACTGTCCACTATAGCCGAGGAGATTGTTTACAGCGATCTCCTCGGGTAAGAATATATTAATTACTTATTTGGATATAACTTGGGGTAAGAATTCTTCATTCCCCGCTGGACCCACAAATTTGGAATGACCAGCCAGTTATTATCGACAGTCGGCACGATCTCATCTGTCGACTCAAAAGCCTCCATGAGATAGAAACGCAAATCTTTATCAGTTGAGTAGAGAATTCGATCTAAAGCCATCGCACTCGTAATTCCTGCAGCAGCCAAGTGACCTCCTCCGCCCTGGGCCCGATAGGAGTTAATGGCGACCTTATACGTCCTATCCAAAGCGAATGGAGCACCAGAACTCATTGTTTTGATAGTGACTCGTTGGCCTGCCGGCTTGGTGATATCTACAACATAATTTACTCCCGCAAAGCTATCATAATTGTAATAGCGGGTAGCCGTATCATAAGTGTTGTAACGGGTGTTAAAGATGAGGTTCCCTTCTGCATCACGCTTGAAGTTAATGAGATCATCATCTAATGATTTCATCTGGCTAAACCAATTGGCATAAGAATACTCTAGGAACATCTTCAATTCTTGACCCGACATTTCCATTGAGAACAATAAGTTTTCATACGGATACAAGCTAAACATATCTCGAACATAGACTGGCCCTTTTTTGATAGTAGCATCCATCGAAAGAGGAGCTGATATTGAAATATCGGCACCAGTCTTCTCTAATTGAATCTGATGGATCAAATCAACAAATTTTGAATCCCCAAAAATAGAATCGCGTGAAGAGATCGTCTCACTAATCGTCCCCACCTGCCGGGAGACCCACTTCTTTACTTCATCCATCTGTGCTTGGTATTTTCCCAGAAGTTTGGCGTCAGCTTTATACTCTTGCATCATGACGGTCTCACCTGAGACAGCCTTTTTTACATATTTCTGGGAACCCTCATCATAGGTGAAAGTAGCCGTAGCCACGGCGACTGAACGACCAGCGTCCATTGCACCAACAATCACCACCTCTTTGCCTGAAGGACTTTGTACAACCATGTTAGTATCTTGGTGATCGTGCCCTGAGAAAATAACATCAAATCCCTCGACTCGCTGAGCAACGAGTTTGCTCGCATTTTCATTGCCCTTTTCAGCTGCATCTCCACTGTAGGTCTCATCAACTCCTGCATGGAATAAGCCCACTACCAAATCAGGATTTTCTCGTTCTTGAATAATAGGGACCCATGTAGCAGCCGTATCAACTAAATCCTCAAAACGCACGCCCTCATACAAATTTTGCGGGAGCCATTTAGGAATATAGGGAGTCGTCATCCCCAGTATTGCAATCCGCATTCCATCTCGCTCGATGATTGTATAGGGGTCTATGACAGGCTCACCTGTCGCTATAGAGACTGCGTTAGCTGCTAAGTAGGGATAGTTAGCTTCTTGAGCTACCCGTAGATACACATCTGGACCGGCTTCAATGTCATGATTGCCTACAGAGGCAGCATCATAGCGCATGTCATTCATAATTGCAGGAACAATATGAGAAGTCTCAGTTTGGACAAAGTTATAATAATAGACTGAAGGTTGTCCCTGCAGTACATCGCCATTATCAAGCAGAATGACGGCTTGATCCTTGGCCCGTTCTTGCTCTACGAACGAAGCAACATGAAGCTGACTCGTAGCTGCTTCAGTGTCACGAATAAAATCATAAGGAAAAATATTTCCGTGGATATCACTCGTGCTAATCAGTTTGATAACCTTTTCAGAAACGGATGAAACAACCTCTACAGGAGGCTCGACGGCTACTGGTTCGGGTATAGCCTCTGCCGTCGGTACACCCTCTACGGGTATGACCTTTTCTTCTACTTCTGCTACCGGAGCAATCGGTTGAACCATCTTTGTGGAGGAACAACCAACCAGTACCATCCCTATGAAGGCGACGATCAGTATCGTCGAAATCAGTAATTTTCTCTTCATGGATTCCTCCTTGCCTGTAAAGGCAGCACTTCCATAGTTTCTATTCTCTTTCTTGATTAGTGTACAACTAGCAGTTAACAAGCACAAGTTACTTCCGAAACGACCACCCTTATGATAAACTGCCCCCATGCATAAAGCAATTAATTATTTTCTTGCCAGCGCGATAGGAAGCATGATTTCATGTATGGTAGTCTTTAATACTCGCTTTGGCGAAGTTTCTACTATGGCTGTTTCATTTCTTTTTAATCATGGCATTGGTATAATTCTCATCTCTTTTATATTACTCGGGTTACGTATTACACGTGGTAAACCAGCACAGCGCAAGAAAGCTCCTTGGTACCTTTGGTTTGGTGGGACCTTTGGATTTATTATCATCAATTCAAATTTTATAACAATTACCAATATAGGCGCCTCTTTAGCTATGGCAACCGCAGTCTTCGGTCAATCTTTGGGTTCCCTTCTCTTTGATCTTACCGGCTTCATGGGGAGAAAGACCTACCCTATAAGCAAGCGTAAAACACTCACGTTGACCATCAGTTTTATCGGCATTGCCGTCATGGCCTCCCAAGGGGGAACCTTTGCTCTCCCCTACGTAATCATAGGCATCCTTACCGGTATCATCACCATCATACAAATGGTCTACAACTCGCGCTTTGCAGCCTATAAGGGGGTGTTTTACAGTGCTCGACACAATGTAATCAGTGGCTTTATCCTCGCTGTCATCGTCTATGCGTTAACCGCCGCTAAGCCGACTCTAGAGGCCCTTTCGCAGATCGACCAAGTTCCTCTGCCTCTTATCCTCGGAGGGGGACTACTGGCCGTGTTTGTGGTCTCCGGCTCTAATTATATAATCCCAAAATTACCAGCTATCTACTCAGCACTTTTATTAAGTTCCTCACAAATTATAACTTCTATCATCATTGACTACTACTTACTTGATCTATTCAGTCCGAGATTGTTGTGGGGAGCTCTTATTATATTAGCGGGAATGTTGGGTAATGTTTGGGTTGATTGGCAAGAAAATCGTATCCTAAAAGTTACTTCAACGATCTGAGGAGATACCATAACGTGGTGTAGATTCAGATACCTGCATTATAAAGCCCTCCTGTTCCAATGCGGAGAGACAAGCTTGAATCCGGTTAGGGGGAAAGGAGAGTTGCTCACATATGTGTGAGAAATCTTGAGGCCCTTGCTGGGTAAATACCGTGAGCAACATGCCACGAATCTGGCGGTTAGAATCTTCAAATTTAGCTTGGCGCGTATAATGGGCACTACGACGATTCGGATTTATAATCTGTGTTTTCAAATAGACTCCATAATCCATAAAACCATAATACCAGTGCTTGTAATCATCTTGAAACTCTAAGAGTAAATCTAATTCCTTGCGCAATTGTCGATCACTAAGGTTCTCTTCGCCCTGATGTAATTGGTGAATTAACACACGACGTATATTGGTCTCGAGATAAATAGATGGTTTTTGAAATGAAAAAGCCATAATTGCCGCTGCAGTAGCAGGGCCCACCATGGGCAGCTCCAATAATTTCTCATAATCACGGGGAAGAGTCCAACCATAGTCAGCACTCTTTTGCGCAATAGTGCGTAAAGCAAGTGCTCGCCGATTATAACCAAGCCCTTTCCATGCCGAGAGAATCTCCAATAATGTCGCCTCAGCTAACGCTTCAAAGTTGGGCCAATTGGCAAGAAACAGATTATATTTAGGTAACACTCGTTCAGTTTGAGTTTGTTGCAGCATGAGTTCGGAAAGAAGGATACGATAGGGGTCCTCTGTTTCACGCCAGGGAAAAGAGCGGCCATGTTCCCGATAGAACATCCAAATATGATCCGCTAAACGTCTCAGCGCCTCTTGTGCAGAAGCAGGGTCAAGCTCACTCAGCACAACCGGTTCAAGCAAAAAGGCTGTACTACTCTCATTCATCCAGCTCTTCCTGACCTTCAACAACAGTCTGAGCATGGGCTTTTGTATTGTGGTGACCTCTGGCAGACCTTCTCTTCTCTCGTTCGGCACGTCGCTTAGCACGCTCCCGCGCCTTACGTTTCTCTTCTTCCACAATCTTTCGATACGAGCGGCCACTGCCAATCATCACCGCCACAGGCTTCAGAGATTGGACGTTAGCACAGACAATCTGCACAATACTAGTGATAGGAACGGCTAAAAACATACCGGCAACACCCCAAATGAAACCCCAAAGAGATAGAGACACCAGAATCACAAAAGGGCTGAGATTCAGTTGCACACCTTGGATACGAGGATCTAAAATATTGCCTAACACGGTTTGGATTGAAATCATCAGGACAGCTACATAAATCACATTGGCCCAATTGGGGAAAAATTGAAGGATTGCCATAATGATGGTCAAAATCGTAATGACAATAGAACCAATACTAGGGATAAAGTTTAAGATAAAGGCCAAAACTCCCCACATTACTGCAAAATCTAAGCCTGTCGCCAAACATGCAAGGTAGAACAAAACTCCTGTAGCAAGACTCAGCAGAGCTTTAAGCAACAAATATTTTGATATCTGACGATTAATTCGCTCAAAGAGAACGGCAATACGCATCCCCTTACCACTAGGAGCCGCTATCTTGAGTTTAGGTATCAAAGATTGTCGTTCTAATAAAAGAAATAAGACAAATATATAAATCAGCGAAGCCTTTGAAACTACATTAATGGCTTTCCCACTCACCGATGAAAGTGAACTCAAAATTAGCCCTTGCCAGTCAAGATTAATATAGGTTAGAAAACTAGTTCCCGCCTCTAAATCGAGTTTTTCAGCTACCCAGGCATCGATTACGGTAAACCGTCGAATGTACATGGGAAGACGCTGCATCAATCGGTCTATCGTATAAAAGAAAAACCAACCGGTTAATAGCAAGACAACCAACAACAAAACCATGGCTATAACAACACCCAGCCAACGTGGTATTTTTAATTTCTCTAATCGGTTCAAGAGGGGATTAAATAAAAGAAATAGAAACAACGAAATTACAAGGGGAAGAGTTACTGAATCAGCAATTTTTAATGTCGCACCAACAATTATTATAGCTATAATAATTAATGCCGTTCTACCCGCATCTTTTATAGGCTTTGGAGTTTCTAACATGTTCTCACTATATGCTAGCTTGGCTAATACTGCAATATCTGATATGAGAAGAGTATATGAAAAGAGACCAAAACCTAGCCCGGATTCGCATAGTACTCGTGGAGCCACAAGATGGGGCCAATATTGGGGCCGTCTGTAGAGCTATGAAGACGATGGGGATACATGAATTAGCAATTATCGGTGAACGCGAATATGATGCCAATCGGGTAAAAACACTAGCACTGCATGCCTACGACCTCTATGCGAACCATCTCCGATTTCCAACCCTTAAAGAGGCCCTGAGCGACAGTGTTCTCTCCGTAGGAGCTAGTCGCAGAAGAGGGAAAAACCGCAAATACTTTTCCCTCTTACCCGAGCAACTGGCTACTCGCATAAATGCTTTAGGTCCAGGAACTGTATCTCTGGTCTTTGGTCGAGAGGCCGATGGGTTAACTGATGCTGAATTGGCTCTCTGTCACATGGGTGTTAGAATCCCTACCAGCGAAGATTTTCCTAGTTTAAACTTGGCTCAGGCTGTTCAGATTATTACTTACACCCTCTTTCGTGAACTTACCATTAATTTAGGGTTTGTCCCTGTTACGGAGAACCGGCTACAATCCTTAATAGCTGTTATTGGTGACTCCTTTGAAAAGATCCAATTTTATAAACAAGATGAACGGCCTGAAGTAGAACGATTTTTCCGTGACATCCTAGCTCGAGCAACATTAAGTGAAAAAGAGACTCAGCGTTTGGAAAAAATGTACAAAAAGATGGCCCGTGTAAAGGTGCATAAACAACATGAGTAATCCAAAGAAGCTATATGAACCATTTTTAAACCCAATTCCAGTAGTTGTTGCTCATCGTGGCGATAGCAAGAACTTTCCAGAAAATACACTGGAAGCTTTTCGCAGTGCTACCCGTATGGGGGTCGATGTCATTGAGACCGATGTGCACCTCTCCAAAGATGGCCATATCGTTATCTGGCACGATTCAAGCCTAGATCGTACTACCAATTGTACTGGGCGTGTAGAAGATTACGCCCTCGCCCAATTAAAAGAAGTTGATGCTGGCTATAGTTTCACTTTAGATAATGGGAAAACATTTCCATTTAGGGGCAAAGGGATACAATTGGCGACTTTGAGTGAAGCCCTAGAAAGTTCTCCAACCCAACGTTTCAATGTTGATTTAAAAAGTAAAGATAGGGCGATAGTGGGAGCCTTTGAAAAGGTCATTGTCGACCACAAGGCCGAAGACCGTGTCCTCTGCGCTAGTTTTCATCTCTCCAATCTAAAGCTGATGCGCCAAAAAAACAAAAGGATCCTCACAAGCCTCACTACACTAGAAGTTTTAGGCCTTCTCGTGCGCCAAAAGCTGGGCATGTTGCCCAAATCATTGGCCGACGAGAGAACATTAGTTTTTCAAGTCCCAGTAAGTCAATGGGGAATTAAAGTAATAACGCCCTCCTTTATTAAAGCTTTCCACGACCGTGGAGCTATTATTCAGGTATGGACGATAAACGATGAAGAGCAGATGCGCTCCCTTTTCGCGATGGGGGTTGATTCTATTATGACAGACGACCCTGCTAAAGTTATCAAGGTCGCCACTGAGTTGAATCTACGTTAATCTTTATCCGGCACCAATGGGCACTCGGGATAGATGGAGTCAGCTTCAATGTCTTTAAAATACTTCCATGTCCCAACTTTAAGTTCAGCGGTGGCTGCTTCATCACATACGATGATTACTGTTTTATGCATTTGTAACGCACTACCAGTCCACGCATGATTCACGGGGCCCTCTATTGCAGCTTGTAACGCACGTGCTTTGCCGTGCCCATTTACTAGTAAAACAACCTCTTTAGACTTCATGATCGTCTTTATGCCAACTGTAATGGCTGTTGAAGGCACTTTAGAGATGTCGTTGCCAAAGAAACGGGAATTCATCACTTTGGTATCATGGGTTAATGATTTCACGCGTGTGGTTGAAGCTAACGAAGAAAAAGGTTCATTAAAAGCAATGTGCCCATCTGCTCCCATTCCTCCGACAAATAAATCAATCCCACCCACATCTTTAATTTTCTGTTCATAGTTAGCACATTCTTCTTCAATATCTTTTGCATTACCGTTAGGAATATTAACGTGACGAGGAGGAATATCTACATGACTGAACAAATTGTCCCACATATAGGCGTGATAACTTTGAGGATGGTCTTCCGGTAATCCAATATATTCATCCATATTGAATGTCACCACATGTTTAAAGGAAATCTCCCCTCTGCGATACATCTCGATCAATTGTACATACATGCCAATTGGAGATGATCCAGTGGGTAATCCTAACACAAAGGGTTTATCAGCTGTTGGACCAAAATCATTAATCTTTTTTGCTACGTAACGAGCTGCCCAACAAGAAAGCTTTTCATAATCAGGCTGTATAATCAATCGCATAATACTCTTCCTCCTTTTTTCAAGACCCTATAGTATTAAATCACGTTTACTCACACTCTACAAGCAACTCTATCTGATAACGCCACCACCAAGTACAGTAGAGCCTTGGTAAAATACTACGGATTGTCCAGGAGTAACTGCTTTTTGAGGTTCAGCAAAACTGACCGAAACGGTGTCTCCTTCTAACGGTGTGATGAATACAGGCTTAGCTTTTCCGGTAGATCTAATCTTGGCTTCGGCCTCCATAGGTGTAGTGAGAGCATCGAAAGCTATCCAATTGAGCTGCTTGGCTTGTAGGTTATCACCAAAGGTCTCTTCGGCATGCCCTACAACAACTTGATTTTTCTCAGCATCGAGACTAATTACATACCAAGGGCGCTCTCCAGCAATGCCAAGTCCCCGCCGTTGTCCAATGGTGTAATTCCAGTATCCTGAATGTTCTCCCACACTATTGCCCTGGGTATCGACAATTGCCCCTGACTTGGGTTCTGTTTGTAACAACTCACTATAATCCCCTTTATAGAAATCCTGACTCTCTGTTTTCTCTTCACTAAAAAAGCCATATTCTCTACACAAGTTGCGCGCTTCTTCTTTTTGAATTTCACCTAAAGGAAACATTATTTGAGCTAATTGCTTTTGGTCTAATCTATAGAGGAAATAGGTTTGATCTTTATGTTCATCTAGCGCTTTTTTCAGTAACCAACGATCACCATCGTGGGCAACTTGAGCATAATGGCCAGTTGCAAATTTATCAAATTGGATCCCTGACTCCTGAGCAATTTGTGGTAAAGCACCAAATTTAATGAGGCTGTTACACCAAATACAAGGATTAGGAGTTCGCCCAGCTAAATATTCATTACGGAAATTTTCTAATACAATACGTTCATACTGCACTGCACAATCGAGTACATGATACTCAATATCCAACATTTCACTTATCCGGCGAGCTTCAGCAATATCTTCTTCTTCATTAGGTCCAAAACAAGCATTTTTGCGCAAGTCTCCTGAGAAAGGGTTCCCTTCTCTCCAGATAGACATGGTAACACCGACCACTTCATGACCGGCTTTTTTAAGTAGTAATGCAGCAACCGAAGAATCGATACCTCCGCTCATTCCCACTAAAATACGCATAGGCTCCTACAAAAACGCAAAAGCCCGCCCCAGTACACCCAGAGCGGTCCAAAGCGAGAGCGACGGGACTCGAACCCGCGATCTACGGCGTGACAGGCCGTCGCGATAACCAACTTCGCTACGCCCCCGTTAGTAGCAAACTGAAACTACACTGAAGTTAAAGTTTTGTCAACACCCTCGTGCTTTTTCACCCCAGAATTTGGGGTTATGAATTACACTTTAACCACAAGTTTCCCTCTTGCATGCCTAGTTTCTGTCTTTTTCAAAGCATCGAGCGCTTGTGCAAAGGGATAAACATGTTCGATTACTATCTTGACTTTACCGGCATCAATATCAGCAAGCAGTTGCAACAACGCCGGTTGAGTTTCCTGATGATGTTGCATTTGGCGCACTGATACACCTCGTTCTTCCTCTGCTTGATCGTCACCAGAGACAGTTATCACCTTGCCCCCATCTTTTACTACGGCAATACTGCCCGCTACAGTGCTAGGTTGAATCGCTAATGCTGCCGTGACTCCCTCTGGTAACCACTGTTTGAGATGCTGAATCCAGTCTGGACTAGCATAATCTACAGCTTTTTTTGCCCCTAATGATAGCATGTAGTGATGATTCTTCTGGGACGCCGAACCAACAACCACGATATCTTGCCCTGCAGCTAACTGAATAACGAACGTACCGATAGCACCCAATGCTCCTGCGATAAATAATGTATCACCCTTTTTGAGCTCTAGGGCGCGCATACATTCTAAAGCCGTCTTTCCGGCAATTGGAATAGCGGCACCTGCGGTAAAGTCCATTTTTACGGGCAGTGGGATGAGCGCACTTTCAGGTACGGCCACGTACTCAGCCCAACATCCTCCTTTTGCTTGTAATACACTGGTTAAGATAACTCGATCACCAATCTCAAATGGTGCAACGCGGCTCCCTATTTTGGTAATAATACCAGAGGCTTCAGTACCAATGGTATAGGGAAATGTTGCGTTATGGGGGATAAAATAACGCTCTTGAATGCCTACCCCAAAAGCTTGCACCTAAACGAGGATCTCATCATTATCTATTTCTGGAATCGGCATCTCTACCAATTCAACACGTTGATCTTGGGAACTTGTTCGGATGAACGCTTTCATCATGTTGTGAAGATACATTTTCGTGTTGGAATCGTCCACAAAAGATGTTTTCAACACCACATTGTATTTGGAAACAACCTCCGTTATACTGCTGTAATAACAGGGGGCTATAACTATGCAAATAACCATAATGGAGTTTTTTCAACGTCTGGCTTCACCCTTCCTCGATACGGTTTTTGAATATATCACCATGTTTGGCGAAGAGAGCATCTTCATCATTGCCGTCGCATTCTTTCTATGGTGTGGCTCAAAAAAACATGGCTTTGCTATATTTTCTTCACTTTTCACCTCGTTGATGGGAATGAGTTTCTTAAAAGCAATTATTAAAGCACCAAGACCTTTTCAGGTCTTACCAGAAATTGCCGGTAAACGAGTGACAACAGCGACTGGATACTCTTTCCCCAGTGGCCATACTACTGGAGCAGCTTCATTCTATAGTTCGCTTGCGGTCACTTATCGTAAACGCTGGCTCTCGATTATTAGTGCAATGGCTATTCTGCTTGTCGGAATTTCACGTCTCTATCTTGGTGTACACTGGCCCATAGACGTCTTTGGTGGCTTAGCATTAGGAATTACCATCACCTTTGTTGCTTATAACTGGTTTTCAAATCTCTATGACAACCCAAAGGCTCTCCATAGGTTCTCACTGCTGGTGGGAAGTATCTCTCTCGTGCTGGCCGTAGTTCTTGTGTTTCTCATTGAGTTAGGAATTGTTGATCCAATAGCTTTCACTGATCCCATGAAATTGCTCAGTTTAGCAACAGGCGGTTACTTAGGATTTGCTTGGGAACAGCGCTACATCCGGTACGAGACGACGGGAACGACTTCAATAAAACTACTCCGTTTTGGAATTGGGATTATTGTACTTGTGGCCATTCAAGCATTAAAATTAGTCCTTGGTAGCCACATGGCGATGGGATTCTTCCGTTATGTGGTAACTGGTATCTGGGCAACCGCACTCTACCCCTTCTTGGGAACCAAGATACGCCTCAAAAACGTCTACTTATTCGAGAAAAATGTATAAATGATTAGCGCTTGCTCTTAGCCTTTTTGGCAGCTTTTGAGAATTCAATCATCTGTTCCCGGGTCAAAGACTGGAGAGCAAGAGCATCACTTTTCATGGCTTTAGGAAGAGCAAAGTTATCACTCCCTAGTTTTCCGTAGAAACCATATTTGCCATTATAGACTCCTAGTGACTTCCCTTCATATGCCTCAAATTCAATAATTGGTTTGGCGGCGGCGCCTTTAGCAGCTCCTTTCCGGTTTCGTCCAGGTTTTGGAGTTGCTAACATAACCAGAGCTTCTTCTAAAGAAATAGTGAAGACTAAAGACTCTTGGGCTAATGAACGGAAATTACCATCACAACCAACATACGGTCCGTACCTCCCAATCGCAGCTATCACAGGCTTTCCAGAATCGGGATGAGTGCCAATCTCTCTTGGTAATGAGAGATACTGTAAGATCTCCGATAATTCCATGGTCTGAGGATCTCGCCCTTTAGGCACACTACTAGTCTTAGGTTTTGGATTCTCTTCTGATTTTTCCCCCAATCTGAAATAAGGGCCAAACTTACCACTCAACAAGAAGACGGGCTGTTTGCTTTCGGGGTCGACTCCAATAGGCTCTGGTTCTCCATTACCCTCACCTTTCATCTTTATGAGCTCTTCAATGTCGGTATCGGTAAGGGTACCTGGAAAATACTGAACTGGAATGGAGACTGATTGTTCTGTCTCACCCTCTTCATTCTTTTTGACTACATACGGTCCGAACTTCCCTATCATGACAGGATAGTGTTCAGAGATGTGAGGTAATGAAATATGTTTTGCATCAGCAGGTTTCACCTCAGCGAGCATAATCTCTACTTGGTTCTTCAACCCCTTCTCCCCTTCGTAGAAGTTCTTGAGGAAATCAACTTGATTGACCTTGCCCTCAGCTATACCATCCAGAGCATCTTCCATCTTCGAAGTAAAATCATAATCGACTAGATGGGTAAAATTGTTTTCTAGTAATTGCACTACCGCAAAAGCTACAAAAGAAGGAACTAAAGCCGAACCATCTTTTACAACATAGGCCTTCTCAAACAATTTATCGATGATCGTAGCATAGGTGCTAGGTCGGCCAATTCCCTGCTTCTCCAACTCCTGAACCAAGGTGGCCTCGGTAAAACGGGCTGGTGGTTTAGTTTCATGACTAACGGGTTCCAATGTATTAAGCACTAGCGGCATCTGTTCGGTAAGTTTAGGCAGTAACCGTTCTGTGTCCTCTAACGCCGTTTCAGGATCGTCTTTACCTTCGACATATACTCGAATAAATCCTGGAAACACAATTCGATTCCCCGTAGCTGAAAACATAGTACCATCAGCACTTATTTTAACGGTGGTAAAAGCTTTGACCGCTTCCGCCATCTGGCTAGCTAACGTCCGTTTCCATATTATTTCATACAGAGCATATTCAGCACCATGCAACCCACTTTCCTCAGGATGGACAAATTTTTCCCCGGCAGGACGGATAGCCTCGTGCGCCTCCTGTGCCGAAGAGCTCTTATTGGCATACTGGCGTGATGTTGGTGACAAATACTCCATCCCATACAACGATCCGGCTGCATTTCGTGCCGCTTTAATTCCCTCCTGACTGAGGCTGGGAGAATCAGTACGCATATAGGTGATCAATCCACTTTCATACAATTTTTGAGCAATGCGCATGGTATCTTTCGCACTTAGACGGAGTTTACGGTTCCCTTCCTGTTGGAGAGTAGAAGTAATGAAAGGGGGAGCTGGCCGTTGCTTTCTCTCTTTCTCTTCTACAGAAACCACAGTCCAAGGGCTCTTTTCTAGACGTTCAACTAGTTCCTGGGCCTGTTCTTGATCAAGAACTAAAACCTTTTTATTACGGCCAAGTTTTCCTGTTTCAGCTTCAAAATCCTTCCCAATCGCGATGCGTTGGCCATCCACAGATTCTAACTTGGCTTCAAAGCTGGCTTCAGGTTTATCTTCTTCTCGGTGCAAGTTCACCTTGAGGTCCCAATATGAGGCACTAACAAATCGCATCCGTTGCCGCTCTCGTTCTACTACCATCCGTAATCCAGGTGATTGTACGCGTCCAGCCGATAATTTGGGTTGTGATAGTTTTCGCCAGAGAAACGGAGAAAGGGTATACCCAAAGAGGCGGTCCAGAATTCGACGTGCTTCTTGTGCATTGACCAAGGCCATATCAAGATCTCGACCATTGTCGATAGCATGTAATATTGCCCGTTTTGTTATTTCATGGAACACCATACGTTGGTAGGGGACCTTAGGTTTTAATAATTCCAATAAGTGCCAGGAGATACTCTCCCCTTCACGGTCTTCATCAGTTGCAAGTAATAATTCGGTACTGGTTGCTAATTCGCTCTTGAGAGCTTTTATGATCTTATCTTTACCCTTAGCAACGACATATTTGGGAGTATAATCCTTTTCCACATCGATTGCTAAATCTTTGGTAGGTAAATCTCGAACGTGCCCGTTACAAGCTATGACTGTACAATGCTCGGGGAGGAATTTTTTAATAGTTCGCGCTTTCGTGGGTGACTCCACAATGATAAGTGTTTTACCAGCCGCGTCTTGTTTCTTTGCCATGGTATTCATCCTTTGTATCCAACGTGGTCAGTAATACGATATATGACAACGCAAGAACTACAGTTATAGGAACTGTACACAGTTTTGTCAACGATTGACAGTGGATGCAGAATCTGGACACAATAGTCGCATGAAGCAAAATACTGCCAAGCTACTGATTGGACTTATTATAATCCTAGTAGGCCTTAACCTAATATTACATGCAGCAAATGTCAAATTCTCCCTATTTTTTAAGGGTTGGTGGACTCTACCAATCATACTTATAGCTATCTCCTCAGTACTCAAAGATGGGGTAAAGCTAGGAAATTTCGGACTCCTTTTAGTGGGTCTCTGGCTTTTAGGCAACCAACGCGGGTGGGTTCCGAAAGGGGTACCAAATACATTTATTGCTGGTGGTGTAATCATAATATTTGGTTTGCTGTTTATCTTTTTCCCCCGCAAGAGCGACACTACCAATACAGAAAACCCACATGCAAGACGTCAGCATGCTTTTTCAACCTCAGCTAAACAGGATGCAGCTTTCAATCCTAGTTATACTGCTATTTTTTCAGGCCAGGAAATTCATAATACAACCGATGATTTGGATGGGTGTACACTGTTGGCCTTATTCGGTGGGCTTAGTGCCGACTTCCGAGATGCACAAATCAAGGGCGATATTATGGTTGATGCCTCAGCTATCTTTGGTGGGATTGATCTTCGCTTTCCCCCTACAGTGCGTGTCGTTACTAAAGCTACCCCTCTTTTTGGAGGAGTAGATAATAAAGCACGTGAACCTTTAGATAGTGATGCACCAACTGTGACTGTGCGCTGCTTGGCAGTGTTTGGGGGAGTAGATATTACATAAGATGAAAAGACCATACCGAATTCAACTTGTCGCTTGTGCCATTGAACAATCTCCGTTGGCCTATCCCTTAGGAGCCTTGTCTATTCTTACCGCCCTAAGAACTGAGGAAGCCCTCAAAGATACCATTGAGGTGGGGCTTTCCCACTTCATTGGTGATACTGACCACCCACGCCGAGCTGCAAAAGAAATTGCTGCTATGCACTGCGACCTCATAGGAATTTCTCTCTACCTCTACAACCGTCCTTGGTTTGACCAATTTCTAGAAGCTTTCCAGCTTGAAAAATCGCCTCATACCAAAATCTATGCAGGAGGTCCTGAAGCAGGGGCCCATCCTACACAACTATTGAATTCTGGCTTAGATTTTCTCATTTTAGGTGAAGGCGAAGAGACAGTGGTGGAGGCTGTTTCTCTTCTTTTAAAAGGGGAGGAGCCTCAAGGGCGGGGAATCACAACTAAAAAGGTAGCCCATGGTCCGAGTCACCCTAAAGATCTTGCTTTACTCGCATCTCCACTCCTCACCGGCATCGCCAATCCTAGTGAATATGATGGAGTTTTGTGGGAAATGACTAGAGGATGTCCCTACCAGTGCACATTTTGCTTCGAATCACGGGGCAATCGATCAGTACGTAATTATCCCATGGACCGTATAGAACAGGAGCTGCAGCTCCTTATTTCCCATGCGGTTAAGCATGTTTTCGTATTAGATCCCACGTTTAATATGAATAAAAAGCTTACCATTGAACGCCTAACGCTCTTATGCGATCATGCACCCCCTGATATGCATATTACTTTTGAAGTACGAGCGGAGTTGTTAACCCCGCAGATGGTTCAGCTTTTTGCTCAGCTTTATTGCTCACTCCAAATTGGTCTGCAAAGTAGCAATCAAAAAGTTCTCAGTCATATAGGGCGCGATTTCAACGCAAAGCTCTTTTCCAAGAATATAGCTTTATTGAATGAAGAGGGTGTTGTTTTTGGCTTAGACCTTATTATCGGTCTCCCTTCTGATACTCTTTCTTCTTATAAAGAGAGCCTTGATTATGCTCTTTCTTGTAAGCCGAGCAATCTAGATATTTTTCTCCTCGCCCTCCTCCCTGGCACACAATTGGCCCAGGATGCGCCAAAGTTAGGATTAGTCCACCAAACAGAAAGTCCCTACTTATTACTAGAGAGCCCCAGCATGAATGCAGAAGATATAGCAGAGGCTTTAGTCTTAAAAGAGGCGTGTGACCAGTTCTACACGCGTGGTCAGGCTGTAATGTGGTTTCACGCAGCCTGTAATGGTGTTGGGATGCGCCCAGTTGAGTTATTAGAAGCTTTTATTAGGTATACTACTACACACCCAGTGTTTGCAGATGAAGAGATCTTCGAAACACAGGATGCCTTCATCACCCACCTGTATCAACAACAAGGGTGCGTTTCGTTGCTCCCTGCTCTGCTGAGTTATATGGAGCTCCACCAAGGTATTATTCACTTCCAGGAGACAGGAGAAAGTCCTGTTGTAAATCTTCATTATGATGCCGATGATTTGGCGTTGCTTGATAGAATGAGCTTAGCAGAATTTACAAAAAATTATAAAGCAAGTTCAGCAAGTCGTCCCTACGGAATTTTCATGCATGAAGGAATTATCTATGTTGAAGAAATAGCGAGTTATCTCTGAGAATATCGGTTATACTTATACCATCAAAAAGAGGCAGGCAATGAAAAGTCAAAGATTCCTACAAAAATATCTACTGGTAATCCTGATTGGAGTTCTCGTGACTTCCAGTGGTTGTGTGATGCAGCAAGGATTGAATATTTCACAGAACCGATCAGGATGGGCTACTACAGATTTATATACCTACGACTTCTTCCTAGCTGTTTTAGAAGACTTTGAACCCTTCACCCCTGAACAAGAAGACCAATCGATAATGGATGCCAGTATAGATAACTTCATCCAACAATTGCATCAAACGACAAGCGCCACCAATATTTCTAATATGAAAATTGGAGACAATGGCTATTTTATTGATTTTACTTTTTCTAGTCTCGAGCAGTTACTGAACGACCTAAACAAACGAGAACCACAAAGCATCTTCACCATTAGAGAGGTGGGAAGGCAAACAAGGCTGACAATTTATCTCGATCTAGAGAACTATCCACAACTCACCCGCATCATCCCCTTCCTAGCCGATCCTAATTTTGAGACCTTCGGTCCTCTTTATAACGAAGGGATGTCTGAAGAGGAATATTTGGACATGATCAGCTATATTCTGGGAGAAGACGGTCCCCCCTCTATCAACGATAGTATGATATCATTGCGCATAACAGCCCCTTCCATCATTCGTCAACACCAAGGCGGCGTATTAGAAAGTCCAAACTCCATTCGCTTTGATATACCCCTGATCGAATTTCTTTTGCTAGCTGAGCCTATCAGATTTAGCGTAACTTGGTAATCATACGTTGAAACGGAAGTGCATAACGTCTCCATCTCGCACTTCATATTCTTTGCCCTCTATACGCAACTTGCCTGCTTCACGCAACTTCTGCTCACTGCCATATGTAAACAAATCTGTACAATGGTACACTTCAGCTTTAATGAATCCGCGCTCAAAGTCAGTATGGATAACTCCAGCGGCCTGCGGCGCTTTATCGCCAGCATTGAAGGTCCAAGCCCTATTTTCATCACTTCCGGCAGTGAAGAAGGTCCGCAACCCCAATGTACGATAGCCGGTATGAATCAATTGCACTAAACCTGATTCTTCCAGGCCCACGGCATCAAGAAATTCAGCACGCTCTTCTTGCGTTTCAAAAGATGCTATCTCGGCTTCGATCTTGCCGCAAATACTGACAACTTCAGCCCCCTCAGCTTTTGCAATTTCTTGTACAACTGTTACATGCGGGTTCTCCGCATTGAGACTCTCTTCATCAATGTTACACACATAGATCATAGGTTTGAGAGTTATGAGGTGAAGATCATAGACTAAGGCAAGTTCTTCTTGCGTAAATCCAAGATTACGGGCAGCGATTCCATTGCCGAGAGCCTCGATCAATTTTTCTAAAATAGGAAGAACTTTAGTGGCTTGTTTAGCAGCCTCTTTGTCCAGACGGGTTAACTTTGACATTTTCTGGTACCGTTTATCGACTGTTTCAAGATCGGCCAATGCCAATTCAATATTTATAATATCGATATCATCAGCCGGATCAATCCGGTTAGAAACGTGTACGATATCAGGATCATCAAAACAGCGAACAACATGAACCAGGACTCCAACTTCGCGAATAGAAGCCAAGAATCGATTCCCGAGTCCTTCACCTTTGGAAGCACCTGCTACCAAACCGGCAATATCGACAAATTCAACCACAGCCGGAATAACCCGATCGGTTGGAATGAGTTCTACAATCTTATCTAGTCGAGAATCCGGCACACTGACCATGCCAATATTCGGATTAATAGTACAGAAAGGATAATTTGCTGCCTCAGCAGGGGCTGAGGAGAGCGCTGAAAAAATAGTAGACTTACCAACATTTGGCAGTCCAACAATACCACAGTTAAGACCCATAGGAACCTCTTTGAATGCTTGTAATAAGCGTGGAGTATAGCATATAATAAAGTATAAGGTCACCGCCTATATGAGGCAACCTAAGGAGTTTACTTTATTATAGACAATACGCTCATAGAAATTAAGCAGGATCGAATGAAGGTCCTCGTCGTAACAACTAGAGAACAGGGTGAGGATACTCGCCGTGCTGAAGCCCGTTTAGAAGAGCTAATGAGCCTTGTACAAACTATGGGAGCACAAATCGTTGGTTCACTCATTGTTCCCTTACGCAACATAAACCCATCCACTATGATAGGATCCGGAAAAGTAGCTGAATTAGAAGTTATAGCCGAAGAACACAAAGCCGACTGCATCATCTTTGATCGCGATCTCCAACCCCGTGTACAGCGGAACCTCGAACAAAAAATGGATCTGGCTGTCATTGATCGTCAGGAAGTTATCCTGCAGATATTTAGTGATCGAGCTACGACTAAAGAGGCCGTACTCCAAGTCGCCCTAGCCCGTCAAGAATATTCATTGCCCCGTCTGACCCGCAAATGGACACATCTTTCTCGCCAGCGCGGAGGAACGAGAGGGACTCGTGATAAGGGAGAAACCCAGTTAGAAATTGACCGAAGATTGGTCACTGACCGGATAGCTTCCCTCAAAAAAGAATTGCTCAAGGTGGAAGCCCAACGTACGGTACAAAGAAAAAACCGTGATGATAATCCCACGGTAACAGCAGCTATTGTGGGGTATACAAATGCTGGAAAATCATCTTTGTTAAATACCCTCGCCAATAGCGATGCCTTTGTAGAAAACAAACTGTTTGCCACCCTCGATCCAACCACCCGACGTATTCCTATGCCTAATGGCGGCGAGATTTTAGCGACTGACACTGTCGGTTTCGTCAGTGATTTGCCTCACCAGTTGGTGGAGGCTTTCAAGTCAACCTTAGAAGAAGCGGCTTTTAGTGACTTTATTATTCATGTCGTAGATGCTTCACATCCCGATATGTTGCAGTGTTATGAGACGACGATGCAAGTCTTAGCCTCGCTGGGCGCAGAAGGGAAACCGATGGTGGTGTTCATTAATAAAATGGACAAAGTTCACGATACCTTTTCCGTGTTCAAGCTTATAAGTGAGCATCCTGAAGCTATTAGCGGTTCAATTAAAGAAGGTACTGGTATAGACCAGTTGTTGCTCGCGATGGAGGAAACTTCGTATCAGTCACACCCTGAATTGTCCTATTTCTTTCCCCATTCCCGCCACGATCTCGTAGCATTATTACGCAACAGTGCCACAATTATTTCAATTGATTATCCTGATGAAGGGATACAGGTAGTGGCGAGAGTTCCTAAGTATCTTATCTCTAAGTTAGAACCATTTTTAAACTAAACTGACCACAGCAGAAGATTCTACCGTGGCCAGTGTCATATAGAGAGTTATGTCGCTCTAACTAAAATACCAGATAGCACCAAGGCCACCCTTGAAACTAAAT
>CAZGDR010000021.1:0-2403 GCA_964524755.1 uncultured Spirochaetaceae bacterium | reverse complement strand
CCGGTAGGATAACCGAGGGTAATACCAGCACCTGCTCCATTTGGTTTTGCATAGTTCGCCGCAGAAAGAGGAAGAGCGATAATGAGAATAAGAGCCATTACTATCAACATTTTCTTCATACGAATCATCTCCTTTGGGAATAGTTCCCTTTATCGTATTATACTATATGATACTACTTTTTTTTGCGAACAACCACTCTAGCACTAATAGGAAAACATATTTTCCAAAGAAACGTTACAAACCACCCTTCTTTTGTCGACACTTAACCATTTTCCGTCAACCTGATATGATATGCCATCGCGAGTTGGAGGATATAAAAAATGGAAAAATCTTCTGTCGATCCACAATTGACTCTAAGGGGTCTTATCATTGGTCTTTTAGGCTTAATCATTATAACCAGCAGTTCAATCTATGTAGCCCTACGCATGGGAGCGCTCCCTTGGCCAACTGTGTTTGTAACTGTGGTAAGCCTTACCATTCTACGACGGTTCAAAAACTCTTCTTTGCAGGAAATAAATATTACCCATACCATAATGAGTGCAGGAGCCATGGTTGCCGGAGGAATAGCCTTTACCTTACCAGGCATCTGGATGCTAAATGCAGAAGCCCAAGTGAAACCTTTCTCAATTTTCATTATTACAGTTTCGGGAGCTCTATTGGGTACACTCTTTACTGTGTTTGCCCGCCAGCGCTACATTGTTGAAGAAAAACTCCCTTACCCAATGGGTCAAGCTGCCTATAACACCCTCATCGCTGGCACGACTAAAGGCAAAGGGGCTGCTCTACTATTTATCTGCATGGGCCTCAGCGCCTTATTCACCATATTCCGCGATGGAATTCCTCTTATACCCGCCGTCTTAGTCCTCTTTGCAGGAAATGCTCTCATCCCCGCCGTCTCCGTCTGGGTCTCTCCAATGGCCGCAGGAATTGGTGCAATCATTGGACCGACCCTCTCTCTGGTATGGTTAGGAGGGGCTGTGATCGGGTACTTGCTCCTCACTCCTATCGGGATTGCGACTAATTTATTTGCCGATATGGCAGCAGCAGATCTTTTCAGGCAAAACCTGGGCATAGGTCTCATGGTAGGTACTGGTATTGGGATACTGCTAAAAACTGCTTACCAAAAAATTAGACAATGGAGTCAAACGGGAAATAATAGAATTGCTAAACCTGTGTTTACCCTTCCTACTGGAAAAATACGGTGGATAGCATTAGCTATAATTGTTGGCGTCCTTATTCTGCTCACCGCAGGATCTGAAATAACATTTCTACAGGCTGTGGTAACTATCATTGGAATTTATCTCACTACCCAACTGGCGGCTATGTTAACTGGTCAAACCGGTATTAATCCGATGGAAATATTTGGCATCTTAGTCCTTTTGGCTGTCCAGGTGATCTGGAACCCCTCTACACTGGCAGCCTTCTCGATTGCAGGGGTAACAGCTGTTGCTTGTGGACTTACCGGCGATATGATGAACGATCTAAAATCTGGACATCTTCTTGGCACGCGTCCTTCAACTCAAATTTTAGCTGAAGGGATTGGTGGCGTGGTGGGCTCCATAGTAGCCGTTATTGCCCTATTTGTACTCAAAGATGCCTTTGGTGGTTTTGGCAGCGATTTACTCCCTGCACCACAAGCTCGGGCCGTTACAGCCATGGTCGGAGGCCTAGGACACATCCCTGCTTTTGTTATTGGAGCCAGTATTGGATTGGCCCTCTATCTCCTTACAATCCCGGCTGCAACTCTCGGCCTAGGGGTCTATTTACCGATTAATATCTCCTCTATCATGGGCATAGGAGCTCTTCTCTTTTTAGTAATTAAAGCTTTCGTTGGAAAAAATAAAAAAGATACAGTAGTAGAAAAAACTTCGTTAGTAGCTAGCGGCTTCCTTGGTGGAGAAGGTATCACTGGTGTCCTACTGGCCATTATTGCCATGTTCGCATAGACTATTGGCAAGGAGAACACTGCATGGAAAAGCAAATGAAAATGCCAAAGACCCTCTATGGGATGAAACCCAATCAAATATTTGGCGCACTAGGTCTAGAAAAATTATATCAAGGGAGACAAGTCTTCCAATGGCTTATCCGCGGTGCTTCTCAATTTTCAGAAATGACCGACCTACCTAAACCGTTACGACATCGTCTGCAGACGGCAATGCCCTCTTTAACCTCCAGCGAAGTCATCGATACCCAAATTGATGATACTGGAGCGACGAAGCTTGCCGTTCAATTACATGATGGGGCTGTAGTAGAATGTGTCCTTCTCACCGATAGAGATGACCGTAAAACAGCTTGTCTTTCCAGCCAAGTTGGTTGCGCTATGGGCTGTACATTTTGTCGGACTGGAACCATGGGCTTAGTGAGAGACTTACAAGCCTTTGAGATTATAGAACAGTTCGTACA
>CAZGDR010000020.1:0-32686 GCA_964524755.1 uncultured Spirochaetaceae bacterium | reverse complement strand
TGAGTAGTTTTTTTGAAATTGACTTATTCGCTTGGCTTGAAGCGTGTTGCAAATCTGCCTTGATTGCTGTATAGTCAAATGAAAGATACTCTGAATTTTTTGGGGTATCATTGTGTGTAAATGGTTGTGGTCCTTAAAGGTCACAGGTAAATATAATTTCAATGGAGTGTCACGATGAGTAACAAGAAAATGGTTACTATTGATGGGAATAGTGCGGCTGCACATGTAGCGTATGCGTTTAGTGAAGTTGCTGCAATATATCCGATCACCCCTTCATCACCAATGGGGGAGTATGCCGATTCCTGGGCAAGTACCGGAAGAGTAAATATGTTTGGTGAGCGAGTAGATATCATGGAGATGCAGTCTGAAGCTGGTGCGGCTGGTGCGGTGCACGGAGCACTTTCTGCAGGAGCTCTTACTACGACATTTACCGCGAGTCAGGGTTTGTTGCTTATGATTCCAAATATGCACAAAATTGCAGGTGAAATGTTACCAACAGTGTTCCACGTCTCTGCTCGTTCGCTTGCTGCCCAATCTCTCTCAATTTTCGGGGATCATTCAGACGTTATGTCATGTCGTAATACCGGCTATGCTATGACTGCTGCAAGTAGTATTCAAGAAACTATGGATCTTGCTTTAGTTGCCCATTTAGCAACCTTGAAGTCTCAAGTTCCGTTCCTTTCTTTCTTTGATGGGTTTAGAACTTCCCATGAAATACAGAAGGTTGAAGAAATCTCCTACGAAGATATGCAGAGCTTGATGGAGCCCGAGTATATTGAGCAATTCCGTGATCGTGCAATGCGTCCTGAAAAGCCAATGCTTAAAGTTGCGGCTCAAAATGAAGACGTTTTCTTCCAGGGACGTGAAACTGTCAATAAGTATTATGATGCAGTTCCAGCCATTGTGCAGGAGTACATGGATAAGGTGGCGAAGCTCACCGGTCGACAGTATCATCTGTTTGATTATGTAGGTGCTCCCGATGCAGAACGGATTGTTATTGCAATGGGTAGTGTTTTAGATACATTTGATTGGGCTGTCAATTATTTGAACAAGCAAGACGAAAAAGTTGGATTGCTGAAGGTTCGATTGTATCGTCCTTTCTCAGCTAAAGATTTTGTGGCGGCTATTCCACAGTCTGTAAAGAAAATTGCAGTTTTAGATAGGACGAAAGAGCCTGGTTCAATTGGTGAACCGCTGTATCTCGATGTGGTAACAGCTCTCTCTCAAATGGGACGAAGTAATATTGAAGTTATTGGTGGCCGTTATGGTCTTTCCAGTAAGGACTTTACTCCCTCACATGCTAAAGCTGTTTTTGATCATTTGAATAATGGCAATTGGCACAACTTTACCGTTGGTATCAATGATGATGTAACTAATCTAAGTATCCCGGTAAAAGAAAAGATTAACGTTTCACCAAAAGACGTTGTCTCTTGCATGTTCTGGGGGCTTGGATCTGATGGAACCGTTGGAGCTAACAAAGATTCAATCAAGATTATCGGTGGGAATACCGATATGAATGCTCAAGCATATTTCTCCTATGACTCCAAGAAATCGGGTGGTATTACAATTAGCCACCTCCGTTTTGGAAAGAGTTCAGTGAATATGCCTTGGTTAATTGATAGAGCTGATTTTGTTGCTTGTCATAACCCCGCCTATTTAGGACGTTATGATATGCTTGCACCGCTGAAGGAGGGGGGAGTTTTCTTATTGAATTCTCAAATCCCGACGGATGAAGTTTTTGCGAATCTAACAGCAAATGAACAACAACAAATTATCGATAAGAAAATTAAGTTTTATAATATTGATGCTCTGAAAATTGCCGAAAGGGTTGGGCTTGGGACTAGAATTAATACGGTCATGCAGGCCGCATTCTTCAAGATATCAGGTATTTTTCCTGAAGAAGAAGCCATTACTTTAATTAAAAATGCAATCCAAAATACCTTTGGTCGGAAGGGCGAAGATATTGTAAAAATGAACTGGGCTGCTGTAGATGGTGCCTCTGCTGCTTTAGAAGCAGTGAAAGTACCTGCGAAAGTTGCCGAAGCTTATGTTCCTAAAAAGTTGATTGGCGAAGATGCCAGTACCTTTGCAAAGAACATTATTGAGCCCATCATGCACTTGAAGGGGAATGATATCCCTGTTTCCCAGATGTCTTTTGATGGTACGTTACCGACTAACACTGCTCGGTTAGAGAAGCGGGGAGTTGCTCCGTTTATTCCACATTGGATTAGTGAAAACTGTATCCAGTGTAACCAGTGTGTACAGTCTTGTCCGCACGCAGCAATCCGTGCAAAACAGATTGATCCTAAGGATTTGGAAGGAGCTCCAGAAGGATTCCATACTCTTAAATCCAGTACTAAGAATGATCGAGAGCTTCGGTTTAAGATTCAAGTATATCCAGAAGACTGCCAAGGTTGTGGTGTATGTATTGAAACCTGTCCAACTAAGGTAAAGTCACTCAAGTTTAGCCCAATCCAGGTTGAAAGAGATGCTGGAGAGACTAAGTTCTCAGAATTCTTCGACGAACTTCCAGATGATGTTGTCGATGGTATTTCCATCAATACTGTTAAAGGAATGCAGTTTAGGAAGCCTTTATTTGAGTTCTCTGGTGCTTGTGCCGGTTGTGGTGAAACCCCCTATGTTAAATTGGTCTCCCAGATTTGTGGTGAGCGAATGATAGTAGCGAATGCCACTGGTTGTTCTTCAATTTATGGTGGAACTTTCCCCACAATTCCTTATGCACAGCGTCGTGATGGACGTGGACCCGCTTGGGGCAATTCTTTGTTTGAAGATAATGCTGAATACGGTCTTGGAATGCGTTTAGCCGTGGAAGCTAACCGTCGCCAGTTGAAAGCGAATATTGAACGACTACTTGCGATTGGAACAACTGAGGCTCTTACGAAAGCTCTCAACAAGAACCTTGAGTTATGGGATGATGTTACAGAAGCTTCAATTACTGCTCAGAATGAGACGCACACTTTGTTAGACGAAGCAGTAAAGAGTGCCAAGGACGATGCAGCAAAAGCTGCTCTACGTAAAATTGTAGAGTTTAAAGACTATCTAAGTGAAAAACACGTTTGGATCTTTGGTGGAGATGGCTGGGCCTATGATATCGGGTTTGGTGGTGTTGACCACGTAATTGCTTCTGGTAAAAATGTAAACATCCTTGTATTGGATACTGAAGTATATTCTAACACGGGTGGTCAGGCTTCAAAAGCAACCCCAATTGCAGCCGTTGCAAAGTTTGCAAATGCAGGAATGCAGATTGGTAAGAAAAATATGGGCTTGATGATGATGACCTACGGTAATGTCTATGTTGCTTCGATCTCACTTGGAGCTAACCGATTGCATGCACAAAAAGCATTGCAAGAGGCGCTAGCTTTCGATGGCCCTTCTATTGTGTTCTGCTATTCTCCTTGTATTAACCACGGAATTAACATGATGAAGAGTCAGGTTGAGGAGAAGACAGCGGTGGAAGTTGGCTACTGGCCTCTGTTCCGCTACAACCCTGTGCTTGAAGAAGGTAAGCGATTCTCTTGGGATTCCAGAGCCGTGAAAGGTGATTTCCAGGAATTCATTAAGAGTGAACGGAGATATTCTTCATTGTATAAGACTAATCCGGATAAGGCTGAAGAGCTATTCCAGTTAGCTGAAGAAGATGCTAAGCGTCGAATGGCCTTTTATCAGAGTGTTGGGGAAATAATGTAATTTATCTTCTGACTACACAAAAGCCACCCGAATGGGTGGCTTTTTTAGACGTTTCTACCATTTAAAATGGTTTTAACATAGCTTGGGGGGAGAGAATTCTATCTAAATCCTTTTTGGAAAGATAGCCTCCTTCCAGAGTAATCTGGTAGACCGAACCATTAGTCTGTAATGCTTTTTCTGCAATCTCGGAACATTTTTCATATCCTAAGGTTGGAACGAGCGCAGTTACCAGTCCGATACTTTGCTCCACCATGATACGGCAGCGTTCTTTATTTGCTGTAATACCGTTGATACATCTTTCAGTCAATATTTTGAGTGCATTTGTCAGGTTATTGATCGAGGTGAATAGTTTGAAAGCTATTAACGGTTCCATTACGTTCAATTCCAATTGTCCAGCTTCAGCTGCAATAGTGATTGCTAAGTCATTACCAATAATATCAAAAGCTACTTGGTTAACTACTTCGGGGATCACAGGGTTTACCTTGCCAGGCATAATTGAGGAGCCAGGTTGCATCGGGGGGAGATTAATTTCATTAATACCAGCTCGCGGTCCTGAAGAGAGGAGGCGTAAGTCATTACAGATTTTTGAAACTTTCACTGCTATCCGTTTTAGGACACCAGAGAGTTCGATAAAATTACCCGAATCTTGGGTTGCTTTAATGAGATTTTTGGAGGTCACTAAAGGTAATTTCGTTAGTTTAGCTAAATGTCCAGTCACAACTTCAGCATAACCAGCCGGGGCGTTCAAACCAGTGCCGATTGCTGTTGCACCCATATTGATCTCATACAGCAGAGATTGGGCAACGCGCAAGCGTTCTAGGTCTTCCCCTACGGTGACGGCCCAAGCTGTAAATTCTTGTCCTAGAGTCATTGGGATTGCATCTTGTAGTTGTGTCCTGCCCATCTTAATCACATCATGAAATTCTTCACCTTTGGCGGCAAGCGCTTCCTTGAAGCTGGAGAGTTCTTGTAATAATCCTTCAAGCATCCATGCTGAAGCAATGCGAATTGAAGTGGGATAAACATCATTTGTCGATTGCGAGAGATTGACATGGTTATTGGGATGGACGTGAGTATAATCACCCTTTTCTTTGCCTAGCAATTCTAAGGCTCGGTTGGCAATAACTTCATTTGCATTCATGTTGGTAGAGGTTCCGGCTCCTCCTTGAATACAATCCACGGGGAATTGGTCAAGCAATTTTCCATCGATTATCTCGTCACAGGCTGCAATTATGACTTTTGCAATGGTGGGATCTAATATTTTATATTCTCGATTAGCAATTGCTGTCGCTTTTTTGATATAACCCAACGATTGGATAAATAATGGGAAATTAGAAATAGGTATTTTTGAAACTACAAAGTTTTCTAGTGCCCGTACTGTTTGAATACCATAATGAGCCTCCTTCGGGACATCCTTATACCCCAACAGATCATGTTCTTTTCTATAGTGTTCCATGAAACTTATTCCTCCTTCTTGAATACTTGTATTATAGCCTATGTTTGCAATTTATATAGAGCAAAACCGTAAAAAATACTGGATTAAGTTACTTTTACATTAAATTATTATAATGGTTGATAATGCTTGAGGTGGAGATTGAATTACTACAGCCTTGCCCGTCTAGAGTGCTAATATCGGAGTTTTTAGCAGGCAAATGAGAGAAAGGCTGTAGTTGGACGGACTATTCTTTTGTTAACCAATTTTCCAGGATAATCTGGGCCGATCTGTTCATTTCTTGCTTGAAATCAGTAGCGTGCTTACGGAAATAATAATAGTCGGCAATTGTTCCTGTATTGTCAAAAGGGAGTCTTTTTTGTTCACGGAGACGTGCTTCTTGTTTGCCGAATGCGATTTGCAGGTCTTCAAGATGTGGTTCTTTATAGGTGTTTTCCATAAAGATTGATTCGACTGGACACCTGATGGTAGGATTTTCTAAGGGCTTAGGATTTTTGGGATGACCAAAAATGACTAATGTTGCTACTGCAGTATACTGAGGAAGATTGAAAAGCTCCGTAATTTCTTCACAGTTTTCTAAGATGTCGCCAATATAACAGGATCCGATACCGAGAGATTCAGCAGCGGTAACGGCGCTTTGAGCTGCGATTAAGGCATCACTCATGGCTAACAATAGATCGCCTGCACCAGGTGCTCGCCATGGAATTTGTTGAGATTCTCCTCTGCTCACACAACCACTTTCGTGATAATAATTGACCCATTTTCGAGAATCAGAAAGAAATAACCACACTAATGGAGCCTTCGCAATCATCGGTTGGTCATCACATAATAGAGCTAAACGTTCTTTTTTAGCTTGATCGGTAATTTCTAAAACAGAGTATAGCATCATGTTTCCGGCGGTGGGGGCGCGCAGGGTTGCTTCTTGCATAAGAGTCTTATCTTGGAGAGAGATGGGTTCATCAGTAAATGAACGATGCGTTCTTCGGTTGTGTAAAAGTTCCATGGTTTGGTTCATAAAGTGCTCCTCTAATCGTACTGTACGTTCTTGTTTTGTTCGTATAGTATACAAGGTGAGAGGGATAAATGAAAAGCATTCGTGTCTACCCATATCGCTGGGTTGTGCTCATAGCGTTAATGGCAGTGATTATGGCCTCAGAAATGCAATGGTTAGTGCTAGCACCCATCTCGCGGGCTGCTACAAACTTCTACTCCTCGCAGATTCCTCCAAATTCTCTGATAGGGCCCGATGTTCTCATCCTAGTCCATTTAGTAGTGTTTATCTTTTTTAGTGTTCCAGCTTCTTTTATTATTGACCGGCTTGGTCTTAAGTGGACGCTAAGATCGGGTGCCATTCTGCTCGCTGTTTTTAGTATTATCAAAGGTGTTGGAGCCTCTTCCTTTTTGGTCGTTTCAATTTCTCAAGTCGGGTTGTCTGTAGCTTACGCCTTGATTCTCAATTCGGTAACCATGGTAACTGCGCGTTGGTTCCCGTTACGTGAAAGAGGCTTTGCGACGGGGTTAGTCTCACTTGCACAATATTTGGGACTTTTATTAATTATGATTATCAGCCCTCAAATAGTTGTAACTAACCCCGCAGTTCCAGCCTATGGAGAAGGAATTTCCACCCTATTACTCTGGTTAGGAATTATCACAGCAGCAGGAGCTCTTGCGGTTCTATTCTTTTTTAAAGAGAGACCTCCGACACCCTCTTCAAGTGAGCCGTTTGAAATTGAAAGTTTCATAGGCTCCTTTAAATTATTGTTAACCAAAAAAAATATGGGCGGCTTCATTTTTATATTTGGCCTTATGTGGGGTTTATTCAATGTGTTTATTGCTAAAATAGACAGCCTTGCAGCTTTCATCGGTGTACAAAACTCGAATGGAATCGTCGGGGTCATCTTGCTTGGAGGGGGGATGTTAGGTTCGTTAGTGATGCCTACGTTGTCCGATTATTTTAGAAAACGAAAATTGTTCTTCTTTATCTGTATGCTCGGTATTTTATTAGGGTTCTTAGTCTTTGCCTTTATGCCGATCTTAAGTACTATCTTTCTCAAACCGACTATCTTTGGATTTATTGCAGCTGGAATTCTTGGATTTTTCTTTCAAAGTGCTATCCCACTAGGGTTCCAGTACGCTGCTGAATTAAGCTATCCCGTCAAAGAATCCTCCTCTCAAGCTGTTTTGTTATTAAATGGACACTTTACAGGGTTGGTCCTTCTCGTCTTCATGACGGTGCAGGGGGGGCGCTATCTTGAGCACGTGTTAGTGATTAGTGTTGCCCTTCTTTTTGCTGCAACATTAGCCGTACTCTTTATTAAAGAGTCTCCTATGATAGTGACCGAAGATGAACGTTTACGGGCAGCCGTAGACAAGGAATCTGTTCGTCAGAGCTGATTAATCCAGATAACTATATCGGCAAGAACCTGAGCATCAATGGTCGTCTCAATTGTGGCATATTCTTCAACTCCTCCTGACTCAGCTGGCTGGAAAAGATGGTTTAGCCCATCATAAATTATAGTTGTAAATTTTGGATTGTTCCCTTTCTGAAGAGCCCTTTCGATGGCTGGGATATTAAGCGTAGCTGAAACTTGCGTATCTTTAGTTCCTTGCAAAATAAGGACAGGGATTGTTACTTCAGCCAAGAAAGTGGCTGGGTCCAGCTCTAGAAAAGTCACATACCATGGGGAAAATAATGCATCTATTTGGGTCTCTATAGCTGATGGAGCTAGATTAGCTGTTTCTAACATCTCATACACAGCTTTCCTCCGTTCTGCCAATGACTTGCTGGAATCCAAAACAAGATGATAGATGCTCATATTTAAGGCTACAGTTTGGTCGATAATCTCCTCAGGAATATTCTGGGCACGCATAATGGCTGCAGTTTGATCCTCTAAGACTTCAAGGCCTTTTACGCCTGGTCCTGCCATTAAGATGAGAAAAGCTACAGATTTATATTGTTGGGCTACAATAGGACCAATGAGTCCTCCTTCACTATGCCCGAGTATACCAATAGCATCTGGATCAACATATGTTTGAGTCTTTAAAAAGTTGATCGCCGATTGGGCATCATTGGCTAAATCTAGTGAAGTCGCTGTCGTAGAATCGCCTGCAGATTCAGCAACACCCCTATCGTCGTAACGGAGGACAACTATGCCAGATCGAGTTAACGTATCGGCCAAAAGGAGAAAAGGTTTATGTCCCATAATTTCCTCATCTCGGTTTTGTGGTCCAGAACCACTGACTAAGACAACAGCGGGAAAAGGTCCCTTTCCTGGAGGACGTGTGATGGTGCCAGCTAGTAAGAAATGTTCAGGAGTTTGGAGAAAGTGAACATCTTCAGATAGATATGGGTAAGGTGGTTTAGGTTCTTGCGGTCTATATAACGTGGGAGAAGACCCTCTTTTAAGCTCCAATGGCAAAGAGCTTCCCATTTGGGTAAAGGTTCCCTCAATAGCGTCTGTTGCTGTGGAATAGGTTCCTGAATAAGATGCTTGTAAGGAGTCTAAAGTAATGGTAATGGTGTGTGAGTCATATTCAACAGCGGTTACCGGCATCTCTGTTACACCTTGTTCAAGGACAAAGAAAAGGGCGTCATATCCCTGTTTTTGGGCAGTCACTAAAAATCCTAGAGTTAGGGTATTACCCGGACTCATGACAATCTTCCCTTCCCAGTAACCAGAAAGATCAATTTGAGGATCTAAGAGGGGTTCGTTATCTGTTGGTAGAGTAGTGCAACTAACCATACAGATCAATAAGATCCCCAACACCATGTTTATAGTCGGTTTCATATGTTATTCACAAAAATGGACCGTACTAGACGGTCCGTTCGATTGATAATTACAGGTTTAGTCTTCAGGAGAGAAGTCTTCTTTTGCTGCGCCACAAAGAGGGCAGACCCAATCCTCGGGAACATCCGCGAAAGAAGTTCCTGGCTGAACTCCGTTATCTGGATCGCCTTCTGCGGGATCGTATACATAACCACACAAATCACAAATATACTTTTTCATTTTTTCCTCCATCCATTATATGTTCAATAGAATACCGCGACATACTAAAAAATGCAATGGAAAATGAAGGTGAAAAGAATACACTCTTTTTACGTTTCATAGATAGCCACTATTTCCTTTAATTGTCGCATTATTTTTTTCCTAAATGATTGAGGTCCAAGAATTTCAACTGAACTTCCACACTGTATGATACGTAGGATTAATTCTATAGAATTCTCTGCTTCCATACGACAGATCAAATCACCTTCCGGTGTTTTTTCAAAGCGGGGTGTACTATGATTTATTTGACGGAAGGAATTAAGGGCTGATTTTTCCTTCACACGCATAACTAACGGTATAAAGTCTATACTATCGTATAGATCATCTTGTTGTTGTTTATGAAAAGGCTTTAAGTTGTCAGGAATCGTGTACGTTTCATCAAGGATAGTTGCTGTTGTGATGGTGCTGATATCAATCGTAGTAATAGCGGCAGTATGACGCAATCTTCCGGTAACACTAATCGGATTTCTCCCACTATCTTCTTCTCTAAAACCTATAAAGTAGGGGGCAAAATCTGTTTCCATCTCCTCCCCATCCATAAAATGTTGGATACGAACGATCTTTCCTGTAACCCAACTATCGATTAGTACTTCTAAAATAGTATTAAATATTCCAATTTTTTCGCGCTTATGATGTACTGCATGATCAATCGATTCTGCGAGGCCAATTATGTTTTCTGCTATTTTTGGAGCATAAGAGCGCATGTTTACCGCAATCTTGCGGAGACCCGAAGCGAGGTGCGGGTTTTGGAACTCTGTATTAGTAGTTAATATTTCAGCTGAGAGGTTAAAAGCTAGAGATTCATATATGCTTAAGGAGATAGTATCGTCAACCTCTCTGGGTTGTATTTTAATGAGATTGTTCTCTTCATAAATATCGATATATTGCTTTAATTCATTCACATATCTACTAATTGTAGAACGATGAACTCCCAGTCTTCGCGCAATTTCAGATCTGCGAAGTCCTTCGGGGTGTGAATGGAGGAGAAGATTCATCTGTGCAATACGCTCACCTTTCATGCTATATACCCTCTTCTTGCACCAAGCTGCAACAGTTTTGTTTCAGTATATCATGAATTATGCATTACACAACCACAATCCTGTTGCAATCCACTCCCGCGTGTTGCTACAATGCAGCATGGAAAACAGATTAATTAACGTCGAGACAAAATTGGCTTATCTAGAAGATATGATGCTTACCTTGAATGAGTTGCTCATAACGCAGGGGAAAGCCATTCAGGTTTTACAATCACATAAAGAACAGGTAGAGTCCAAACTTACTGAGCTCGCTGACATGAACTCAGATGTTCCGCAACGACGGCCTCCCCATTATTAAGATTTTGCTTTCCACAAAGTGGAAGCAACTGCAACGGTCTCATTTTCTCCATTGGAGAGCTGCCGTAATACCTCATGATACACCATTGGTTGTGGTTGAGTTAGTAGATCCTCTCGGCTGAGCCCCGAGTGTACTATGATAGAATCCTCACGATAAGTTTGTGCGCGGTATGAGATATCAACTTCGGTAATGGCATACGCATCCCTAAACTCAAAGGGGAGAGACTCAAGCATCCATTCTAGGTAAACCACATTATTTACATGCTTATTAATATCTGTGTCGGTATAGAGTACTTTAGGGGTATGCGTGAGAATGTGAGTAAAAGAATCTCGGTCAAAGTCTGCTCTACGACCTACATCAGGATTTCGGCAAAGGTTGGGATCGACTGTATCGAAACGTCGCGAGATGGTTTGAGGTTTTACCGGCCGATTTATTTTGGTATCCATAACTACCCAATGTGACATCGATTCAAACAAAAGATCACCAGCTGTATCGAGTGCACGGCAAACTCTGGGGTAGTACAATTTCCATGGTTGTTGTGGCCAAGTTTCCACATCGATCGTATTGGGCCAGTGGACATATTTTTTTATTTCCATCTTCGTCCGGGTAACTACCCAGGTTTTTTGTTCTTTTTGTAGATGCGGGATACTAACCCCTTTTTGATAAGCATGAGAACCAGCAACTTCCTGCATAATTCTGAAGTAATAGGTAGCGTGGGCTAAGTTGGAAGGGTCCACCTCATAGCTGTTTAAAATAATACTATCGCTATAGATTCCTTCATTAATCTGCATGTGGAGTATCCTCTTGTTTGTAGAAACGGAGTAACGAACGGCCATACTTACGTTCATCTAGCAACGTGAGAGAGTTGAATGTATGAGGCCATAAAGTTTGTTCTTCGGCTGGGTAGTGAATAATGAAGAGACCGCCCGGTGTTAAAAGATTACGCTTAGCAACTAACTCACCTAATTTCGTCTTTTTCTTCATTGGAAAGGGAGGGTCGGCATATACTATGTCGTACTGCTGTTTTGCTTGAGGGATAAATCGCAACACATTGGCGAGGAATAGTTCGATTTCTGATTCAACAAAGCTAATATTCTTAAGAATAGTTGCTTTCTTACCAAAATCCAGCTCCACAAGATGGACTGGTTGGGCTCCCCGTGAAGCAGCTTCAATTCCTACTAACCCGCTTCCTGAAAACAAATCAAGGAAGGAGAGTTCCGAAATATCACCAAGGATAGAAAATAATGATTCACGCATCCTGTCCATCGCGGGACGTATTTCTCCCGGCGGACAGACTATAGTTCTGCCTCGGTAGAGGCCTCCTGTTATTCGCATGTAGTTACCATACGGCTAACATCAAAAAAATGCAATGGAAGTCAATTTTCTAACACATTTTCATCGAAGGGAGGGGCGGTTAAAAGTACCTGGCGAATGGGGGCATGTTTAAGATCTACAAGACCGGCATCTTGCTCTAAAATAGCATCTATTAAATCTTTAACCTGCTCAATAAGATCCAGATTATCAGTCAGACTAGCAAACCGTAATTTTAAGAATCCCGATTGTTTAGTCCCCGTTACCTCTCCTGGGCCACGAATGAGTAAATCTTTTTCAGCTATGTAAAACCCATCATTTGATTCTTTCATGACTAAAAGACGTTTACGGCCATCTTCACTAAGGTTTGGCTCATACACAAGGAAACAATACGACTGGATGGTACTTCGTCCAACGCGTCCACGTAATTGATGGAGGGCCGACAATCCAAATCGTTCGGCATGTTCAATAATCATACACGTTGCATTGGGTATATCTATTCCAACCTCGACGACACTGGTTGATACCAAATAATAAATTTCTTTGTTTCTAAATTGAGTAAGGATAGCGACTTTTTCTTCTTCGGGTAACCGGCTATGAATAAGAGCAGCTGGAATACCAGGATAGGTCTGGGTCGTGAGCAATTGAAACATCGATTCCACATCACGTAAATTGGAATCTCCACGGTCATCTATCCTAGGGTATACGAAGTAGGCTTGATGGCCTCGTGAAAATTCAACACCCACTGCTGCATACATACGTTCTCTACTTTCATTAGCTACCAAATAGGTCGTAACCGGAAGTCTTCCTTCCGGCATTGTGCGAATGGTGGAAATGTTGAGATCTCCAAAGACGGTGAGGGCTAGCGTACGCGGGATGGGGGTTGCTGTCATCATCAAAACGTCTGGGGTTTTTCCTTTTTGAAGCAATGAAATTCTCTGGATGACGCCAAATCGTTGTTGTTCATCGATGATGATGTAACTAAGTTTAGAAAAGATCACTTCACTTGAGAAAAGAGCATGAGTTCCAATGATGATATCAATCTCACCTTTTGCTAAAGCTGTTAGGAGTAATTTACGCGATTTCCCTGTTACAGAACCTGTTAAAAAGGCGAGTTTGATACCAAGAGGCCCTAGCCATTCGGCTGCTTTTTCGGCATGTTGGCGTGCTAAGAGTTCTGTTGGAGCCATAAATGCAACCTGGTTTCCAGATTGGATTACCTGTAGGGCACTTATCCAGGCCATAAGTGTTTTTCCAGACCCCACGTCACCTTGAAGCAAGCGATTCATGGGTTCTTTTTGTTGTAGGTCACTACAAATTTCAGCTAAGACAACTTTTTGATCAGGGGTGAGTGTAAAGGGCAATGTTGCTATGAAGCGCTTTTGTAAGGGAGATAACCCTTCCGTTCTAGGTGAAACTTTCTGAGGGAGAGCCGGGTGGTTCCTTCTATTCATAAGGAGAAGGTAAAATAGCTCCATGAAGGCGAAAGTTGCATGTGCTTGTGATGCTTCTGCAGCATCCTTGGGGCGATGCAAAGCTTTGATCGCCACATTTATAGGGAGGAGATTATACTCAGTTTGGATGTGGTGAGGTATTTCTTCGGTGAACGAATTAGCTCGAGCTAATACATTTTCAACATCTCTGCGAATAATGCGTTGTGATAATGCTCCTGAAAGAGGATATATAGCGAGTAGGCGTCCAAAGTCACCTGGAATTGAACCGTCAGGTTTTAACGGTAGCATCTCAAACTGGCTACTTTGCCATTCAGAATAGTTTTGTTGAAACTGTCCATATAAGTAGAAATGGGAGCCAGGGCGGAAAATCCTTTCTAGAAAGTTTCTGCCAAAGCATAATAGTGCAGCTCGTCCGTCACCTTCACCGCTTATATCTTTAATATTTACTTTTAAGGTGCGTTTTTTCCCTCCACCAAAATAGCTCTGTGATACTACTTCGACAATGGTATTAGCATACCCCCCATCTACTAATTTTCCCAACGGAACCAATTTTGAACGATCCTCATAGGTTCGCGGTGGGAGCAGCAGGAGGTCAGCTAGAGTTTGTACACCTAGATTTGCATAACTAGCTGCGATTTGTTTGCCAACCCCTTTCAGAGTTGTAATGGGGTTAGTCAGCTGTCTGACATACATCGGTACCACCTAAAAAGGGAGTGTTACCAACCAATTGATCAGTAAATTAATGAGAAATGTAACGACTCCATAGACAACTCCAGTTGCAACTAGGGCGACCCATAGTAACGTGCGGTCTGAAACTTCTCGTCCTCTAAAAAGTAGGGCATGCAAAGTGTCTAATGGACGTCTTAACCATGAGTCAAGCAATGCAATATATTGTATTGCATTCGGGGTTGGTCTGTAAGCTAGAAAGAGGCGGATTCCAATAGTGATGGCTAATATTCCTACGATGAGGGAACCTATGGACCACCAAAGAGATTGAATTATTGTAGCCAGAGTATACCCAAATGAAAACGTACCCGTGAAAGCGAATGTTTGTAAAATACGCTGCACGATATTAAGGACTATCAACGCTACCAGTGGGGTGAAATCAAGCCGTCCTCTCTGTAGTGCTTTGATTCCTCGGAAGAAATTCAAATAAGGATCGACGATTTTTGCTAGTAGCCCTGATAACCCGAATTCATCTGTTTGCATTCGCATCGGATTAAGCCATTGCAAAAGAATTCTAACAATAATAAGCATATTGTAGATTGAGAGTATTATGGAAAGGAATCGTGCTAATTCCCGCATGGTAAAGCCCTCCTTTAGTTAAACCAAATATCAGAGACTGCTTGATGCTGTCGTATCGCAGCAATAAAATCATCACTGTATCCAACGGCAAACTCTCGACCCGCTTTTATAATAGTTTCACCTTTAGGTGTAACTGGATCTTCCTCAACGCTTTCATCGCCTACCTCTTTGTCTTCTAATAGATGAATTAACAGGGAACAACTGCCACGGTAGGTAATGCAGGTGTCCATGATACCCCGTAATGCAGGTTGTGTGCAGAGAGGGGGAACTAAAACAATGTGGGCTTCACGCACAGCTTCCGGTTCAAGGGAGGCTGGGTCAACTATGGCATCTAAAAGAAATGAAACTTTGTCCTGTCGTTCTTCAAACTTTCCCTTGAATCCATAGATACCGTCCGTGTGTATCTCAGCTTCATTGTCGTTCCATATCTTTGGAAAAGCAACTGCTTCAATGGTACCATTGAAATCGGTTAATTCAAGGAAGGCCATTCTATCACCAGTCCCTTTTTTAGTGGTGATTTCACGTAGATTGGTAACCATGGCCACCAAGTTTACGGTTCTACCCAAAGGGAGTCTTTCTGATTGGGCTAAGTCAACAGTTACAGTCCGTTTCCAAACATCGCGATACATATCCATGGGGTGACCGGAGACATAGAATCCTAGCAGTTTTTTTTCTATTTCAAGCTTTTCAAGCAAGGTGGAATCTTCATGTAGTTCCATCTCAAAGGTTTCCATAGCAGCCTCTTCTTCAGAATCAAAAAGAGAAGCTTGCCCAAAGGCTTCATCTTCACGTCTTTTTTGGGCATATTTTACAGCTTTTTCCATATTAGCCAGCAGGGTAGGTCTATTTTCGCCTAACCCATCAAAAGCTCCTGATTGGATCAATGATTCAAGTAATTTAGAATTTAGTGCCCGTGGTTCGCTCCGTATCAAGAAGTCAAAGAAGTTAGTGTAAGGGCCATTATGAGCGCGTTCACGTAGGATACTTTCTACAGCCGCCTGACCTACATGCTTTATACCTTTTAATCCGTAGATTATTTTATTATCTACAACAGTGAAGTTTTTATCAGAATGATTTACTGAAGGTGGAGTTATTTCAAGTCCCATACTTTTAGCTTCAATAAGGTAGTGGGTGAATTTATCGGGTGAGTTCATCTCGTTCGTTAGGTTCGCGGCCATAAATTCAGCTGGATAATTAGCTTTTAGATAAGCCGTTTGGTAGGCAACTACAGAATATGCCGCAGCATGTGATTTGTTAAAACCATAACCTGCAAAAGGAAGGAGCATATTAAATACACCTTCAGCTGTCTCTTTGGAGTATCCTTTCTTCTGAGCCCCGGCAATGAAGTTCTTTTTTTCGTGCTCCATTACGTCGGCTTTTTTCTTCCCCATCGCTCTTCTAAGCAGATCAGCATTACCCATGGAATAGCCTGCAATAATCTGTGCAACTTCCATGACCTGTTCTTGATAGACTATAACCCCATAGGTTGTCTTCAAAGGTTCTTCTAGGTCTGGGTGAAAATATTCACTGGCAGTTCTTCCATTTTTTGAATCAACAAATTTTGGAATATATGCCATTGGACCAGGACGATACAGAGCGTTCAAGGCCACGAGATCTTCTATCGAGTTGGGTTTTGCATCTTTTAAAACCCGTTGCATACCTGCACTTTCAAATTGGAAAACACAGGCACTGTCACCTCGGCTCAACATTTCAAAAGTTGCCTGATCTTCCTCATTAATTTGCTTTACAGAGAAAGATGGAGTAGTTTTTTTAATGAGTTCTTCGGTATGTTTTAAGAGGGTAAGAGTTTTTAAACCTAAAAAGTCCATTTTTACTAATCCGCAATCTTCTAACATATCCATCGTGTATTGAGTGGAGATTGCCCCGGTTTTAGGATCGCGATAGAGCGGGACGTAATCTGTAAGGACGCTCTGCCCAATAACTACACCTGCAGCATGAGTTGATGTGTGGCGGTTGAAACCCTCTAGTCGCTTGGCAACATCAAATAGTTCCGCATAAATCCCCCCTTGTTGCTCTAATTCTTGTAGCTCAGGGGCGAAGTCGATAGCTCCTTGTACGGTTAGTTTACGTGGCTTTCCCGTCTCTTCATCAGGGGGAAGGCTCTCTGGGATGAGTCCAACGATTCGAGTTGCCTCGGCAAAGGGGATATCTAAGACTCGCGCTACGTCTTTAATGACGGCCTTAACCTTGAGGGTTCCAAAGGTTGCGATCTGTGCAACTCGATCAGACCCGTATTTTTCTGTGACATAATCAATCACTTCTTGTCGTCGTTCATAACAAAAATCGATATCGAAGTCTGGCATTGAAACACGTTCAGGGTTGAGGAATCGTTCAAAGATAAGGTTATATTTTATGGGATCAATATCGGTAATAGTCATGGCGTAGGCTACCAGTGAACCGGCCCCCGATCCACGCCCAGGACCAACAGGAATGTCACGTTGTTTAGCCCAGAATATAAAATCCCAGACTATCAGGAAGTATCCTGTAAATCCCATACTTATGATTACACTCAACTCATAATCGAGTCGCTCTTGTAGCTCATTGGAAATGACAGGGTACCGTTTTTCAAGGCCTGTTTGGGCAATATGGGTAAGGTATTGATCGGGGTTTTCGAATTCAGGAGGTATTTCATAGGCGGGCAATAATGGGCCAGGCTGACTGATTGTAACGTTACAACGTTCGGCTATTTTAACTGTATTCTCAACAGCTTCGGGAACCCAATCGAAAAGTTTTGCCATTTCCTCTGGGCTTTTCATGTAGAATTCTTGTGAAGCAAAGCGCATCCGGTCATGATCAGTTTTCTTTTTATTGGTCCCTATACACAGCACGATATCTTGCGCATTAGCATCCGAACTTTCGATGTAGTGGATATCATTGGTCGCTACCAAGGGGATATCTAATTCTTTAGCAAGTTTTACGACTTGAGGGTTGACCTGTTTTTGTTCTGGTAAACCGTGATCTTGAAGCTCCAGGTAGTAACGATTATCATCAAAAATAGAGGCGTAAAACTGAGCTCGCTGTTTGGCCCCCTCATAGTTATTACCCATGATTAATTGAGGTATTTCTCCTGCTAAGCAAGAGGAAAGGCATATGAGACCTTCGTTATAAGTGACCAATAAATCATCGCTAATTCGTGGCTTATAATAATATCCTTCAGTGTAAGAGATAGAGTTGAGAATCATGAGATTCTTGTAACCCTGTTCATTCATGGCCAGCAAAATCAAGTGGTAGTAGCGGTTGCCACTCATGGTGGGGGTTTTGGCTGTGTGAGATTCTGGGTTTACATAAAATTCACATCCAACAATCGGATTAATTCCCTCTTCTTTACAAGCTTTATAAAACTTTAAGGCTCCGAACATGTTTCCATGATCAGTGATTGCTAAATGCTGCATTCCAAACTCTTTGGCTTGAGCAATATAGCGATTAATCGGAGCTGCCCCATCGAGTAGAGAAAAGTCGGTATGGTTATGTAAATGAACAAATTCAGGCATGCATGACTCCTTAGTGAGCGCTATTGTAGCACAAGGGACGTGGAATTCGAAGTCTATCGTTCAGATAAACTCTGGGCATTCAATTCGTGTAACGTGGATTCAGTAAATCTTCTTGCTCGTTCTAGTTGTATGGGGAGGACTGCATCAGTAGCTATTACTTGAACTTCTTCCATGATACTTTGGACAACCCGTTTTATTTGTTGTGATGTCAGAGGAAGGGTAGTGCCATGCATCATTAAATCTATTTCAAGAGGAATGAGAAATAAGATAGTAGGAAAGGTTAAGCACATACGGAAGCGACTGATTACGGATTGGTTGTAAGAACAAGCAAAGGAGAGCATTACAGTTTCTTCTGGATTTATCATGGGGTTTCCCGCAATTAAAAACGAAGAAAAGGTTTCCCGTTCAAATCCAACTCTTATTCGTGTGACTAAATCATTCTTTTTTAGTTGTAATACACCCTGTTTATTATATATCCGTTCAATCTCAATCCATTGAGTTTCAGTTTTTGTCCCTAAGCTGGTTTTAATTTCAACTTCAGCTTGCAATGCGGCTAGAGTCCCCGAGAGCGCGAGTCGTACGCCTGGAGTACAAATTGCTCCACCAAGGGTCATTTGTCGACGAATTATCATCGTGGCCGTTTGTTCTAGTGTCATTTGCAATAGACCAGGCAAAACCTGTTTTCCAACCGTAAGCATCTGTTCAAAGGTCACCATACAACCCATTTCTAGATATCTATCAGTTCTATTAATTCTTTTGAGTTCTGGGATTTCGTTAAGTGAGATAATATCTTTGCTTTTGCGGGTTGGATAATAATTATTGCGACTCATAATAAATGTTCCCCCTGCCCAAAATGTAGCATTGGGGAAACGACTCGAAGCTGAGATGAGATCGTTAAGAGTTTTAGGCATGTGAACTGCAGGAGATCTAATACCTTCGTACACGTCTACGCCTCCGATATGTGGCTGCCGATTTGAATATAGCTATTATTTCCTGAGCATCAAGGCACGCGCAGGTGTTTAATCCGATTTCATGCACGATGACTTCATTATCTGGTTCCTCGTCCTGTGAAGGTCCCGCCTCTGATTTGATGATCATTTGGAGTAATGATTCAAAAATCAATGTCTTTGAGGCGAAGCAATGGGGACAGGGATGACTCCCAGTATCGTTATAGGCGCGTTCTAAATCGTGCCAAAATCGAGATTTTTGATACCCTTCAAAAGTGAGGATTCTGACACCCTTGAGCCGAAATGCAGGAATAAGACAAGAGAGTACTGCTTCTTCATTGAGTAACACCACACAATTACCACAATTTCCATCTCGACAACGGGTATATGTTTGATTCTTTTCTACATCTTCCATGAGAATTAAGTTGAGCGGTTTATTAGAGTTTACATTAAGTAAAATATGTTTATTATCTATCGTACATGTAATTTTCACGTTCTGCCTCCAATGTAACCAATTATATCATCACTGGTTACAGGCATAGTAGATACATCGCAATTTAAAGCTTGTGATAGGGCTGAGGCGCAGGCGGCCATAACCATAGCGCGAAGAGCAGAAGTTGCTGAGGAAGGATACGCCTGATCGCCTAAGCTATCAACTTCAATATCCATTAATGGGGGAGCCTCTTTTCGATAGACAGGGATGATGTTGTTTTCATGTAAACTCGAATTAATGATATGTTTGAACTTTACTTGCAGTTGTTTTGTATCAGGGGTATTACTGAAAGAAAAGCGTCCCCAAATTTGTCGAGCTTCAATTTCTAAAGTAATTGTATTGATTTCTAGTTGCAGAACCAAACAACCCCAGTTTTTGCTGGAAAACTGAATGTCTCTATTTGGGATAGTCCCTTTTGCAGTAACTGCTTCCGTTATAGGAAGGGGTTCTTGGAATCGTTTTCTTTTGATGACTTCACAGCAATGGGTAATCATCATTGCTGAACGCTCCACATCTAATGATAATACTTCTGGACCCGTATCAACCATTTGTGTAGTATCATTTTCTACAAAAGTGATGGTCTCTTTTTCGAGCGAGAGTTCTTTAATAATAATAGAAGACCATAACGCAGTGGTTTTTTTACTAGGATAAAAACTCGTATTTACCACGACATGATCTTTTGTATCGAGGGTCACCGCAATTTTTGCTGCGGTATGTAACGCAGAGTTTGTACTAAAGCCACTAATTCCAGCTCCACAGGAGATCCCTATGCCTCGACTATAGTTGAGGAAGGCTGATAATGGGCGCTTAGCTCTACGCTGTAATTCATATACCGCGTTATGACGAGAGAAATCGGCAGCACCACAAGTGATGCCAATTAAGTCACGCAATTTTGAAATGGGCAAAGTTTCGACAATAGAATTTCGCTCGAAGCTTTCCACATAATATTTGATACGCCAGTTGGCTGGGTTCATCTGCGCCTGCTTAGCAAGAGCTGAAGCATGTGTCTCTGTAGAGAAAAGAGTTGAGCTATACCCAAGGTCCCCATAAAAATGGGAAGGTGGAGTAGACGATGTAATTACACTGAGCTCTGCAGAGAAAGCTTGTAGATGATAAAGAGGTAGTAACCCAGCTAAGGCCTGAGTGAGCAATTCAGCGGTAAATAGGGAGTATGCTCCCTGGTCCACCACCGCCTTTACTTCCTCGGCAAGCGGTTTGCCTTTAGCATCCAAGGCAGTTTTACGAGTAATTGTGACAGGGCTATTATAGGTGGGGAAATGAGAATTCATTTGGACACGAGCTCCTAATTTAATAGTGGCTAGTGCTGATATGGCGGCAAGGATTGAGGGGAGTAGGATCTTCTCATCCTTCGCAGAAAAGTGTGGTTGGGGGTACACCACAACACTTTTTTGGGTACGTCCACAAATTTGGGCCACGGTGTCACGAACATGAAATGGCCATTGGGTTGGTGCTTCAACCTTTAACATATCATCTTCTAACCACGTGATTACTTGCATAATGGTATCTTCACGAGTCCACACCTGACGATCCAAATAAGTTCGTTCGACAATTGTTTCGCTCTGGGTGAAGATTTCATCCACATCGCCCCATTTGTAGGTAAGCGGTTGAGGTTTTTCGATTTGAGTTTGGGCTTGACTGAGTTGGAAATCGATCTCTATTTCTCGTGATTTAATCTCTACAGCCTCTGCATCAGGTCCGAAAAGGGCGAATAGCGGCTGTCCTTTATACGTTATATCGGTTGAAGCAAAAAGTGGAAATTCATCGCCATACACAGAAATAGTATTTGCACCAATTATATCTTTAGCTTCTAAGACAAAAAATCTTTTATCTGGCTTAGGAAAGTTAATACCAAGAATAGAACCTGAATCAATATTTGCCCGAATCACGATACCGTGGATAGTCTGAGATGTAAGCGTTAAGTTGGTAGCTTTATCGACCATAATAATCTAGTGCCATCCTTCAAAGCTAAAAATAGCATTTAACCTTACAGACTGCAATGGCAAAAGAACGGAAAGTAGGTATACTAAAGCAGTCGAGGAGTTAACTATGCAAGAGATTGAGCAAATTCAAAAGGAAATCGCCCGATTATCTGAAACTTTACGGATACACCAAGACCTTTATTATAAAAAAGCTCAGCCGGCAATTTCAGATCGGGAGTATGATCAGATGATGAATCGTCTACAGACTCTTGAAACGCAATATCCTACTTTAAAGTTGCCAGATTCTCCCTCTGAGCGTGTTGGTAGCGATTTAGGTTCTGGATTTCCCGAATTTACCCATACAGTGCCTATGCTCAGTTTGGATAAATCATACACACCTGAAGGGATGTTGCAATGGATTGAACGCTCACGCCAGCGAGGTGAGATGAGACTCTCCTTTGTAGTGGAAGAGAAAATTGATGGAGTTTCATTAGTCCTCTATTATGAGAAAGGTTATCTGGTACGAGCGGTGACGCGGGGTAATGGTTTTGTTGGCAATGATGTTACGCCCAATGCAAAAACAATAACTTCAATTCCTTTAAAACTGACGCAACCTGTAGATATTGCTGTTCGGGGTGAAGTTTTTCTCCCTATTAAAGAGTTTGAGCGTCTAAACAAGACGATGGAAGTGCCATTTGCCAATCCCCGCAATCTGGCTGCGGGTACAATTCGAAGGCTTAAAAGCTCAGAGACAGCCCGTATTCCTTTGCAGATGTTTGCTTACGAAGCCTTTTTAAAGGATAGTGAGTTAAAGATTTCCACACATGTTGAAATGTTGAGACTTTTAAAAGATTTGGGGTTTTACGTGAACTCTACACTAGGGGTGTTTGCTGAAACGGATGAAGGAGCTTTTGTTGAAGCCCAAAAATTTAGGCTAGAGACCGTTGTTAGTGGTGTGTATAGAAAACTTCCCTCCTATCTAAAAAAGATCAATCTCAGGCGCGAGCAACTGCCCTATGAGATTGATGGTCTCGTTGTGAAGGTAAATGAGCTGGGTGTAAGAGAGTTTTTAGGATATACCGGACACCACCCTCGATGGGCGTTAGCCTTCAAGTTCGAAGCTCCTGAAGCACAATCAATTGTACATGATATTGATGTGCAGATAGGGCGTACTGGGCGTATTACGCCTGTGGCCCGTGTTGCTGCTGTGAAAGTAGGCAATTCGACAGTCTCAAATGTCACGTTGCATAATCAGGATTACATAAATCTATTAGAATTGGCAATTGGAGATACCGTTACTATCTCGAAGCGCGGCGATGTTATTCCTGCTGTTGAACGGGTGATTGAGAAAAATGAAGAGGGGTATACCACGTGGGTGCTTCCTGAAAACTGTCCCTCCTGTGATACTCCCTTGGTTCGTCGAGGAGCGCATTCTTTCTGTCCAAATCCTGATTGTCCTGAACAAGTATTAGGAAGGATAAGCTTTTTCGTCGGACGGGATCAAATGGATATTGAAGGGTTTGGTCCTGAGACAGTAGCATTTCTAGTGGGTAGGGGTTTAGTGCATGATATCCCTGATATTTACCTAGTCAATTATAATAACCTTGTGGGGCAACCGGGTTTCGGTGAGAAGAAAGCCTCTGCCTTAGCTCAGGCGGTGGAGAAAAGCAAGGAGCGTCCTTATCGGACTGTTCTGGTGGCGTTGGGAATTCCTGATTTTGGTAAGAAAAGTGTAGATCTCTTAGTAGATGCAGGCATTCGAGACATTGAAACATTGATTAAAGTTGTTGCGGCAGATGATAAAGAACGATTACTCTCTATTAAAGGGTTTGGAGAAAAAACTGTAGAGGCTTTATTTGAACAATTTGCCGATAAGAAATTTCTGGAACGACTTGAAAAGCTAGCAGAGATAGGACTCCATTTTGCTGAAGAGGCATCTGCAGATGATGATAAACTTTTTCAAACCTTTAGCGGTCAAACTTGGTGTGTCACTGGTAGTTTTACCCATTTTAATCCCCGTTCATTGGCGTTGAGAGAGATTGAAGCGCGTGGAGGAAGAACAACGAGTTCGGTAACAAGTAGAACTACGCATCTTTTAACTGGAAAAGGTGGAGGGAATAAGTATCAACAAGCACTAAAACTCGGCACGCGTATTGTTGAAGAAGATGAGTTTTTAGAGATGCTTGCAGTCGAGGAGTAGGAATTATGAAACAGGGATTAGATACGGTAGTCGCCGGTACCATACTTGAAAAAGTACTCTCAAAATATGGTCAGAGAGGGTATTTCCCACGAGGAATTGTCGCTCAGAGTCAAGAAGCAGATTCATTAGCTCATTTTGCCAATGCTACTGCTGGAGTTGCTCTAGAAGATAAACACTATATGACCCATCGTCTATTTGGCCAGTTTGCTCCACTAGTTTCTACTGATAATATGGTAGGTTATGCTCCTACAGCGGGAGACGCTACACTGCGGCAAGTCTGGTGGAGTGAGATGTTGCGTAAGAATCCCGCGTTAACTTCTACCGTCTGTTCATTACCAGTCGTTACAGCTGGGTTGACACATGCTCTCTCCCTCGCCGCTGACTTGTTGCTTGATTCGGATGACACGGTTGTTGTTCCAAGTCCCTGTTGGGATAATTATGAACTGATATTTACCGTTCGTCATGGGGCCCAGATAGTACGCCCTCCTTTGTTTGATACTGATGTACATTTTTCTCCTCAGGCTATAAAGGAGAGTATCCGTAATGCTAAGACACAAAAAGTTTTTGTATTATTGAACTTTCCCAATAATCCTAGTGGGTATACCCCAACCCAAGCTGAAATGTATGAGCTGCGTGATTGTTTGCTTGCTTGCGCTGAAGAAGGTAAATATCTGGTTGTAGTTGTTGATGATGCTTATTTTGGATTATTTCATGAACCGACGGTCTACCAACACTCCATTTTTTCATTGTTGTGTAATGCTCATGAAAACTTGCTCGCTGTAAAATGTGATGCTGCAACCAAAGAATCTCTCGTGTGGGGGTTTCGTCTGGGATTTATCACCTATGGTGCTAAAGGGCTAACAGCGGAGCATTATACAGCTCTCGTGCAGAAGACAATGGGTGCTATCCGTTCATCTGTCTCTAGTTGTTCTCGTATAGGTCAATCTCTACTAGTAACCGTAATGCAACATGATCAGTATCATGAAGATATAGCAAAAGTAGCCACAGAGATGCAACGACGTTATAAAATTGTACAGGAAGCAATTTTACAGCAGGGAAATATTAAAGAGCTCCAGCCCTTACCCTTCAATTCAGGCTATTTCTGTGCGTTTCGTTGTAGTGGTGATGCTGAAAAATTACGTAGGCACTTGTTAGAATCCCATGGAATCGGTACTGTTGCTATAGGGGCTGATTTATTGCGAGTCGCATATGCTAGTGTTGACGCAGATTTGTTACCCTCGGTGATTGAGAAAGTGTATAGGAGTGCCATTCTACTATGGAGATAAAAGCTAAGCTGTATCTAGTAACTAGCGAAGGTGAAAAATTCATGGGAATTGGTGTCTTGTGGCTGTTAGAACAAATTAGTACTACCGGCTCAATTAGAGCAGCTGCGTTAGCGTTAGGTATTTCCTATTCCAAAGCTTTTGCGATGGTTAAAAACTTGGAAGAGCAACTTGGCCTTCCGGTAGTTGATCGTAAGCGGGGTGGCGCTAATCGCGAAGGGTCTAGTTTGACTGAATTTGGCCGCAGGTTTATCACCCTATATGATACGTTTCAAGCTGAGGCTAAACAACAGCTAGTAGAGCCTTTTGCTAGTTTTACCGAGGAATTTGATCAGTTATTGTGGGAGTTCTCTCCCGTCAATCACAAGGAGTAATGCTATGGAATTTGAAAGAACCAAAAACAAGTATGATTTTACGATTCCAAGTTTAGGGCAACCTAAAATTCTTTCACCAATTCAAATGTCGACCACCAATGATGATGGTCTAGCTGACTATGTAAGTGAAACAAAACGGGTGTTGTATGGCATTGACACCTACATGAACGAGAAAGGGGAGCAAGTTCCTCAATATCACGATACGGTGGAGGTGGCAGGGCCGCGGGAGATGATTTACTTTAATCCTCCCCATGTGCATGCTGCAATTGTAACCTGTGGTGGAATTTGTCCCGGCCTGAATAATGTCATTCGTGCCGTTGTACGTTGTTTTTGGTATCGTTATGGAGTTCGCCGAATTTCAGGCATCCAGTTTGGATACCGCGGGTTACTTGAAAATAGTCCCTACCCAATAATTGATCTTAACCCTGATGTGGTTGATGATATTCAAGGCAAAGGTGGTACTATTCTTGGTAGTTCTCGGGGTGGCGGCGAAAAAGTTGTCGAGATTGTTGATTCGTTAGAACGGCTTAATATTAATGTTTTAATTACCATTGGTGGAGATGGTACCTTACGAGGTGCTTGGGAAATCGGTGAAGAAATTAAAAAGAGAGGGTTAAAGATAGCTGTAATTGGTGTTCCCAAAACAATCGATAATGATTTGTCTTTCATCCAGATTTCTTTTGGTTTTGATACAGCTGTAAGCAATGCGGTTCCCTCTGTTATAGGGGCGCACACTGAAGCTAAGGCTTCAATCAATGGAATTGGAATGGTAAAAGTCATGGGACGAGAGTCTGGGTTTATTGCCGCTAGTACTGCATTGGCGATGAGCGATGTGAACTTTTGTCTTATTCCAGAAAACCCATTTGACCTAGATGGTCCCAACGGTTTGTTGGCTCATTTGAAAAAACGGATATTAGATCGTGGGCACGCCGTAATTTTGATCGCTGAAGGTGCAGGTCAAGATCTTGTCCCCCTCACTGGTGAAAAAGATGCTTCAGGTAATGTGAAATTTACCGATATCGGAATTTTTCTTAAGCACAGGATTAGAGAGTACTTCAAAGAAGAGGGGGTCGAGATGAGTCTTAAGTATATTGATCCCAGTTATATTATCAGAAGTGCGCAAGCTAACCCCAATGATTCAATCTATTGTTCTCGTCTCGGTGCACATGCAGTGCATGCCGCAATGGCGGGGAAAACTCAGGCGCTTATTTCATTGTTGAATAATAAGTTTGTTCACATTCCCATAAAAGTCGCAGTTTCAGAGAGAAATCATGTGAATATCGAAGGGAGTTTGTGGAGGGATGTTTTAGAAAATACACGCCAACCAGGGTCGATGAAGAACCAAGAACCAGAGAGTTTGAAAAAGAAAAAATAGAAATAGGATTATATGTGAAAGGTAAACCGATTTAATGCAATTTTAATTATATTAAATCGGTTCTTTAACCCATCTTTTTTGAATATATTTAATGAATTAAGGCCTGATTTGATAAATTTATAAAAAAATAAAAAAAACGCTTGATTGTTTTTCTATTTATCGGTATGTTTCCTTCGAAAGGAAAAGCGAGTGGATAATTACTTCCGGTAACATAGATTCCATTTGCAACCTTTCATAACCTCCTTTTTGTTCCCCCTGGGTTTAACCTCCTTTTCCCCAGGGGGTTTTTTTATGCAAATGAGGGTGAGATGGTTGGTTCATGGGAAATATCTGTGGGAATGTGAATTCTTCCTAAATCATAGAAGACATTAAAAATGGAAAGTGGGCATACCTTCTGTTAGTATTAAGTTGCAAAACAAAAACTAACGCATAAGAAGGGTGCCCATGAATCAGTATAGCAATACTTTTCTGCATTTACCACAAATTCAGTAACAAAGACTAAAAATAAGTGATAGCGGTACGCTACGGTCGTACAAGACTGAAGAATACCTGCTATGATGACCTCATGCGTTGCAAAAGATCCAACATACAAACGCTAAAGCATTTGGTGAGATTATAGTAGATAAACCCTTATGCGTAAAATAGCTGGCTCTGTGGGAAGGATGTTCTACATATTTTCATGCTTTTCCCCCCCCTAATGTATAACTTTTAAAATAGTAAGTTCATATAGGCTTGGAGGATTTCATCTTCTGAAGCACCAGAGAGAACTTTTGTAGCAAGCACTTTCCCTAGCTGTACACCTTCTTGATCAAAAGAGTTGATATTCCAGAGAAATCCTTGAAACATAATTTTATTTTCGTAGTGGGCCAGTAATGCTCCTAAAGCCTCGGGGGTTACCTTATCGCCGATGATTACTGAAGAGTAACGGTTGCCAAGGAAACGTTTATTAGCATTGGAATCTTCTTTGCCGCGTGCAAAGGCTACAATTTGCGCAACCAGATTAGCTACTAATTTTGTTTGACTCGTCGAACCATCAATCTCTATATCTTTGCCTCGCTGAGATTGTTTGAATCCAATGAATTGCAGTGGTACTATACTTGTTCCTTGGTGAAGTAGTTGATAAAAGGAGTGTTGTCCGTTAGTGCCAGGTTCTCCAAAGATAATAGGACCAGTTTCATAATCAATGGGTTCTCCATCCCGGTTTACTTGCTTTCCATTACTCTCCATATCGAGTTGCTGTAAGTGGGCCGGAAAGCGTGAGAGAGCTTGGGCATACGGAAGAACTGCGGTGCTTGGCAGGTTTAATACATTGCGGAGGTAGACGCCAATTAAGGCATCCAACATAGCAGCATTATGTGTTATTTCAGGTTCTAATGCTGCAACATCTGCACTATGGGCACCTTGTAGAAAACGCTGGAAAATTTCACTGCCAAACGAAATTGATAACACAACAGCACCGACAGCACTAGTAGAAGAGTAACGACCTCCAATGTAATCATCAATGAAAAATGCATCCAGAAATTCTTTTGAGGTAGCCAATGGGCTACTTTTGCTAGTAACTACGACCATATGTTTAGCAGGATTAAGGCCTTTAATTCGAGCCTTAGTCATGGCTTTCTTTACCATCTCAGCATTAGTGAGGGTCTCTTGTGTGGTTCCGCTTTTTGTAACCAAGATAAAGAGGGTAGTTTCAAAATCTATTTGTTCAAAGATATCTTCACCGTCATCTGGATCGACGTTAGAGATAAAATGTGCCTCAAGGCGATCTTCTACTTCAACAGCTCCTTTTAAGGCGAGATACATTGCCCTTGGCCCTAAGTCACTGCCCCCAATTCCGATTTGTACGACAGTTGTAAAGCGTTTGCCAGTTGAGGATACAATATTTCCGTTACGTACCTCACTTGAAAAATGGGAGATCCTATCCAACTGCTCTTTATAAAAAGCCCCTTTTTCTTCTCCGTCTATAAAGATTGAGGTGTCTTCACCTAAGACTCGTCCACGGGTCAAATGGTGCAATACTAATCGCTGTTCGCTCGTGTTCATAATTTCACCGGTTAATAGAGCTTGGTATTTTTCTACAAGACCTTGTGCATTGGCTAAATCTTGTAACACAGTAAGATGTGTTGCATCAATTGGCATAGAAGCCCAGTTGTAGGTAAGTCCTCCTCCACACGGAACTGAGGCCTGAGCTATTCGCGAAGCGGTGAGCGTGGTATGCAAATCTGCAGGCTTTAGCTTCTGCAGCTGCGCATAGGGATCTAATGTAGTAATATTTGAAAATTGCATAGTTTACTCCTTGCCCTGTTAACGGGTCTTTTTAATGTATAGGAGGAGTTGGGATCTGGCAAGAAAGATTAGGTTTCAATTTCAGGGATTCTTGATTTGAAACTTTCCAGAAGATCCTCTTTTGATATTCCTTCGCGCAGAATTACAAAAATAGTGTCATCACCGGCTAATGTGCCGAGGATTTCTGGGAGCGCAAGGACATCTAAGGCAAGAGCAACACTGTTGGCATGCCCACTCCGTGTTTTAATAACTCCAAAGTTTTGACTAAATTCAATCGAGAGCACTCCACGACGCACGTCCTGAATATAACTTTTTTCCGATTCTGAAATAAGATCGTTCTCGGGAAGAGCATAATAATAGCCAGACCAGCCATCAGAAATCTTGCCTACTTTGAGCATTTTCAAATCTCTTGAGAGGGTTGCTTGAGTTACAGAAAATCCTTCTTTTGCTAGCAATTCAAGCAAAGTATCCTGATTGTCAATTCTGTTGGCTTTAATGAGTTCTTTAACCACAGAAAGCCGCGTATGTCGTTGCTTCATCGATATCTCCAGTTGGTATATTTATTCTTAATTGCCTGTATGAATATACATTATAATAGAGGATAATACAAGAAGAATTACTGGACGAACCGAATTTGAAGCGCTACTATTGCTTTGTAGTTACTATGTCTGAGGGAGGTTTTTAGATGGTTGGAATTATAATAGGTGTTGTCGTTGTATTAATTTTACTATATGGGGTTGCGACCTATAACAAACTCGTTCGATTACGAAATCAAAGTGAAGAGTCGGAAGCTGCGATCGATGCGCACCTTAAGAAACGGTACGACTTGGTTCCCAATCTCGTTGAGACAGTGAAAGGCTACGCTAAACATGAAAGTCAAACACTCACAGCGGTTATCGAAGCTCGTAATAAAGCGATGGGGGCTACAACTCTTACCGAGAAGAATGAAGCTTCGAATGCTTTTTCTGCTACACTCAAGAGTTTATTTGCACTTAGTGAAAGTTATCCTGATTTGAAGGCGAATCAAGGATTTCTCAACTTGCAAAGTCAGTTGCAAAAGATTGAAGAAGAGTTACTCCATGTGCGTAAGTATTATAACGCGGTGATAAACGACATCAATACGATGGTTCAAACTATTCCTAGTTCATTAGTAGCTAGCATTGCCCATTTTAAAAAATTGCCTTATTTGGCTATAGAGGAAGAGGCGCGTGAGCAAGTTAACGTAAAATTTTAGGAGAAGCATGAAAACATATCGTAGCATCATAATTTCTATACTCTTCGTGGTGAGTAACTTTCTGTTATTTGCGGCTTCTGGATATTCCATTACAGCTATGGAGAGTGAAATTTCTATCACTCCAGAAGGTGTGTATGAGGTCCAAGAGAAAATTAACATGAACTTTATGGAGCCCTTACACGGCTTCTATCGCGTTCTGCCTGTTGAATATCTTTTTCAGGAAGGTGAACGCGAAGATGTTCGTGTGAGGGTTTCTAAAATAAAGGCAAGTGATACCTTGAAAACTATACGGGAGGGTTCTTATATAACCCTTCGCCTCGGGCATGCTGATCGTACCGTGACTGGGCCACAGGAATATACGATTTCATACCGGTATGATATTGGAGCTGACCCGCACCCTGATTATGATGAGTTTTACTTTAATATCGTGGGTGAAGATTGGGAGGTTCCCATTGAGAAATTCTCCTTTACGATTAATTTTCCTAAACCCGTTGTTGCCTCCGCCATCTCATTGTCGCGAGGAGTATGGGGTACTACAACGGCTGAAGGTGTACATTGGCAATTAGCTAAAGATGGGCTTTCTCTGACTGGCCAATCAACTCGTTTAGAACCGGGTGAAGCGATAACAGTACGTGTCGAAATGCCAGAGGGATATTTTAAGGAGAGGACCAACTGGCAAGCTTGGTATCTTTTAGCACATATCTTCTTTTCGCTTGTCGTGATATTCCTTGCTTGGTACATATGGCATGCTCATGGTCGAGATAAAGATTTGATAACAGTCCCACGGTTTAGTCCACCTGAGGGGATGAGTCCACTCGATGTCGGATATATTATTGATGAATCACTCGATCCCCACGATGTAACGGCCATGATTTTCTATTGGGCAGATAAGGGATGTTTAACGATTGTAGAAGAGGATAAGAAGTTTTCTTTTATAAAGGGACACGATCCTAAAAATGCCTCTAAACACGAACAACAGCTTTTCAATGCTTTCTTTGCCAGTGGTTCAAATGGAGTTGTGAAGGCCTCAGATTTAGAGGGTAAATTCTTTGAATCCTATGTAAAATTGAAAGGTAGTGTTAAAAAACATTATAGTGGTGAACGTGCTCTGGTCAATGGGAAATCACGTAACTTCGCTACACTTAGTGCGCTCTTGTTGTTGGTACCTGCGATTGGTTATGCGTTCTCTTTAACTGGTAATTATCCTGGGCCAGAAACTTTGGTATTAGCTGTAATTTCAATTTTTAGCGCAATTTTGATGGTATTTATCTTTCATCATATGTTACGTATTTGGCATATCCGGAAGACAGTGAAAAAATTTTTATGGGTAGCTTTAAGTGTTGCCGCAATTATTATGGAGTGGGGAGTATTACTGATTGGTGCTTTTGTACTTGACGCTCCTGTGCGTGATAGTCTGCTAGCAGCGACCACAGCTATAGCAACCAATACAATATTGGCTTTTTTTGTCATCATTACCAAACAGCGCAGTGTATATGGTCGAAGACGATTAGAGGAAGTGCTTGGTTTTCGTGATTTCATTAATACTGTTGAGATGGATCAATTGAAAAGAATGATAGAACAAGATCCTGAATATTATTACCACATCCTCGCTTTTGCCATTGTATTGGGATTAGAAAAGAAATGGGCTAAAAAATTCTCTTCCATAACTCTAGAACCTCCTACATGGTATATTGGTAGTACATATACCGTGTGGAACGTCATGGTCCTCAGCTCAATGTTGAATCGATGTACCACAACCTTAGCTCCAGCTATTTCAACTGCTCCAAAATCGAGCCCTGGTTCGCGCTTCGGAGGGTCGTCATTTGGTGGTGGTGGATTTTCTGGAGGAGGTTTTGGTGGTGGCGGTGGCGGTGCCTGGTGACGCTAGGCATGAAAAAGCCGCCCTGCTGGGCGGCTTTCATTAGTCTACTGTGAATTAGTCACGATAGTTTCGGGTTGGACGGGGTTTTGCAATGGCTTCGTTTACACGAAGGTTGCGACCGCCAAACTCCTTGCCATCGAGCTGGGAAATTGCAGCTTCAGCAGCTGAATCTTCATCCATCTCAACAAATCCGAACCCTTTAGGGCGGTGGGTTTCTCGATCAATGATAATGTTTGCGCTCAAAACGGTACCGTACTGAGCGAACAATTCCCGAAGTTCTTCTTCGGTAGTGGCGTAACTCATGTTGCCGACATAGATTTTCTTTGCCATAAAAAAGCATCCTCCACAGGTCCTGTGCCTGTTATCATAAAATTGCTTCATTTGGCGGCATGCTTGAGTCAATTTAATCGGTCTTAAGAATACGATAATCACGACTCGAAGGAAACTAGATTAAAAGAAACAGCTGCAACTCAAAAACGAAAGCAAGTTAACCATAACATGGGCCCTATACTCTGTCAATATCTTGAAAAAGGGTGGTTTATTTTCTA
>CAZGDR010000019.1:30002-33065 GCA_964524755.1 uncultured Spirochaetaceae bacterium | reverse complement strand
AAGCCTGCATTTATCAACGCTGGGGATGGAAAACATGAACACCCTACGCAAGAATTACTCGATGAATTTACGTTTCTTGAAGATAATAATTGGGAGACCGATAGTATCCACTTAGCACTGGTGGGAGATCTCTATCATGGGCGGACCATCCACTCCAAGGCTGATGGATTACGTATTTTTGAGCACGTAACGATTGATCTGATTGCTCCACCCGAACTTTCATTACCCGAAACATACCGATTGCGCATGGAAGAAAATGGGTTTAAAATTCGGCTCTTTGATTCAATAGATGAGTACATGAGTCAACCTAAAGTTGCTCAAAAGTGGTATTTCACCCGTCCTCAACTGGAGCGTATGGGTGAGCAAATTTTAAAAAGGGAAGAAGAATTACGGGGGAAAGTGACTTTTCGCCGTGAATTCATCTCCGCATTACCAGATCAAACAAAATTTTATCATCCTCTTCCTCGTCATCGTGAGCATCCGACTATCCCCACCTTTCTAGATGATACATCATTGAATGGCTGGGAGCGCCAGTCGATTAATGGCATGTATGTGCGTATCGTCCTTCTCGCTCTCGTTGCCGGCAAAATTGGTTCAGATTTTATCCCACAAGGACCTCCCAAAGGACGCAATGATGAAGAGTATATTATTCAGGTAAAAAACATAGATCCCCATAAGAAGGTGAGGGAGGACCCTTATTCAGAGGGAGTGCGTCCCATTCGCGATGGCTTGGTGATCGACCATATATGTCGAGGCGACGATCCCGCTTCTATTCGCCGCCATATGGCGTTAATTAGCAAGGTGCTAGATTTGGACGAAGGCAAAGGTGGTGAATGGGTCTCTACCAGTAAAAAAGATACGAGTTCTTTTAAAGGAATTATTTTTAGACCTGGAGCTCGCGATTTTGATCGAAAAGATCTCAAACGTCTTGCAGCTGTTGCTGCTGGATGTACCCTCAATATCATTCGTGAAGGGCAAGTAGTGGCTAAATACCGTACTCATCTACCTCCAAGGATTTACAATTTCGATGATTTGGCATGTAATAATGAGGCGTGTATTTCTTTTCCAGTACATGCCGAAGGGGTCCCAGCACGATTTGAACGGACCCTTGATGATCGGTATGCCTGTGCGTATTGTGACACAGTCCACACCTTTAAAGAAATTTGGAAATAGGAGTCAACTATAAAGAATGAAGAATACTAAAATTGAATCATACGGCCCTCGTATAGCCAAAAGGGCGTTGGAACTTGAGGCTATTAAACTCTCTCCAACAGAACCCTTTCAGTGGGCCAGCGGGTATTGGATGCCTATCTATAATGATAATCGGCGTCTCTTGGCCGATGCCGAGGCACGGGCCTTAATTGCCGAAGGCTTTGAGGCCACCCTTGAGGCGCTTGAAATCGCCTATGATAATATTGCAGGGACAGCCACAGCAGGAATTCCTCATGCCACAACCTTAGCCGATCGACTACAAGCTCCACTGTCGTATGTCCGCTCGAGTGGAAAAGACCATGGCTTAAAAAACTTAATTGAAGGGTTAGGCAGTAGCGGATCATACCAAGGAGCTCGGGTGGTTCTCATTGAAGACCTCATCTCTACCGGAGGGAGTTCCATAAAAGCAGTCCAAGCTATTCGAGAGGCTGAGGGGCTTGTCTCGTATTGCCTCGCCATTTTTACCTACGACCTGCAAACTTCGATCGATGCCTTTGCTGCACTTGATCCTGTCTGTACGCCAGTGGCCTTGTTGGATTACGACACAATGGTTGCCACAGCGCAAGCGACAGACTATGTTGACCTTGCTGGCGCAGAGCTATTAGCACAGTGGCGCCTCGACCCTTTTGGGTGGGGTGAAGCCAATGGGTTTTTACCAAATAAGAGGAATTAATATGGGTAGTTACAAAAATTTACTTCGTATGAGTGCCGAGAAAGCAGGTAATTGTGCCTGTATGGGACTCGATCCACAATGGGATGTCTTACCCTACCGAAGTGGCCAAATTCGGGAAGACTTACACCGCTTCTTTACTGAATTACTCCAAGAAATGGTGCAAAGAAAACTTTCTCCCGCCGCCTTTAAGCCCAATATTGGCTACTATAGTGTCTTGGATGCACCTCGAAGTGGCACATTTGACGGCTCGTTAGCCTTAGCCGATCTTCTTGCCATGCTGGATGATTACTTTCCAGGAATTCCTGTAATCCTTGATTCTAAACGGGGCGATATTGCTCGCAGTAGTGCTAATTATGCGCATGAAGCTTTTGATATCTGGCGTTGTCATGCCGTGACTGCTTCGCCCTTTATGGGGACAGATTCAGTGACCCCGTTCGATGCAGGACAGGAAGGCTCGAAGGGGATTTACCTCTTAAACCGGACAAGTAACCCAGGGGCTAAGGATATCCAAGGATTAGTGGTGGTCGACGAAGTGGATGAGAAAGAGTTATATCCCCTCTATATGGCCATTGCTCACCGCATAGGGCGTTGGGCTAAGGACATTGATGGGGTGGGAGCTGTCGTGGGAGCTACTAATCTCGAAGAACTCAGAGAATTAGCGGCCTACCACAGCATTCAATCCATACCACTTCTTATTCCTGGCGTCGGTAGCCAGGGAGCCAGTGCACGAGCGACTCTGCAGGTACTCAAGGATGTTGGCTATCCCATACAGTTGACCCGTATCAACAGTTCTAGCGCACTGACACATCCTTGGAAAAAGGCTCCTGCACCTGCCGATTGGCTTGAAAGATGCATGACTGGTATAGAAAAATTGTTAGAGGAGACTGCGTTGTGAGTTGGAAACAAGACCCTGTAGCGGTCCGTAATCTACTCTCTGGTCTACACCAGAGAGTGATGAAAGGGCAAGCTAAAGTACCATTAGCCACAGTTTCGGGTGTTGTTTCGACTAAAACACCCCTTGTTACATATGTGGATACGACGTTTCCAGCTTTTTCAATGGTTACCACTAAAAGCTTTCAAGTTACCAGAAATCCTGGGAACCGAGAACCCATTATTTGTGAAATAGAAAATGGTTCATATGGCAATTCAGTGGGCTTGAGGAATCCGGGAATGGAGGT
>CAZGDR010000019.1:0-29902 GCA_964524755.1 uncultured Spirochaetaceae bacterium | reverse complement strand
GGTGCCGATGGCATTGTCGCTATTAATACGGTAGGTCCTGAGATTCACTATGAACCTATCAGTGGCCAGCCCATTTTACAGAACGCTTTAGATGGGAAGGGAGGCAAGAGTGGACGGTGGATCTTAGATGAGGCTTTAACCTGTATTACAGCTATTCGCGAGGCTCTAGGCGGGACTGTTCCTATCATTGGCATGGGAGGTGTCGCCACAGGCGCTGATGCAGCGGCTATGGTCCAAGCCGGTGCCGATATGGTGGGTGTCGGCTCAGCTTTTGGAAAGGTTCACCAAGGTAACTGGCTCGCCTATAGTGAGGCTCTCGTGGCCGACGCTGAGAGGGTGCTCTCAGGTGAAAAGGACCCCGCTACCGCCGCTTTATACTATTCAACTGAACCAGCAATGCAGTATAAACAACGTAAGATTATAAAACGAGAAGTACATGGCCAAGATACAATTGTCTTAACCCTAGAAGGGCGTTGGGAATACGAAGCAGGCCAGTTTGTTTTTTTGTGGATTCCAGGCATTGGCGAAAAACCGTTCTCAATTGCCGAAGCTGAACCGCTCACCTTTGTGATAAAACGGCGAGGTGAGTTTACAGAAGCCCTCTACAACTTACGTGTAGGTGATCCTCTCTATATCCGAGGATTATATGGGCAAGCTATCGTTCCAGAAGCGTTGCCTAAAGCTATCTTGGTGGCTGGAGGGACGGGGGTAGCGGTATTACCAGCTCTAGCCAAACGCCTGAAAGAACAGGGCTCTTCCATGCAGATCTTCGTTGGAACGAGTGACGACTCACAAGAATCTATCTTAAAAACCTCCTTAGAAAAGTACGGTCCCCTTAAAGTAGTCGCTGACAATGGTGTTCCAGGTAGAGTCTTACAGTTGGTAGAAAAAGCTGTCGAGGGCTCAGATACAGCCTGTTATCTGGTCGGACCGACTCCGTTTATGAGCATTGGCGCTAAGAAACTAGTAGAAAGAGGAGTTGATCCTAAACATATTCACCTCTCCCTCGAGCTCTCTACGTTGTGTGGTATTGGGATGTGTGGTGAGTGTCTTTGTGGCGATAAACTCACCTGCGAATGGGGAACCTTTATGGAGTATGACTACATTCTGAGCCATGCCCCGGAGTTGCTTATATGATTGATGTACATGTCCATCTACGTGACGGAGAGCAAGCTAACAAAGAGACTCTCTTACATGGCATGCGGGTGGGAGTTGCTTGTGGGATACAGGCCTTCTTTGATATGCCCAATACTGCAGTGCCTCTCACTACTGAAACAGCTATTCGTGAGCGCTTAGTAGCTGGTGCGAAGGCTGCTGCCTTAGTTAAAGGCTACACACCGTTTTACGGAGTCTATGGGGGGATAACCACCCATATTTCGCAGATTCTCAGCATGGTTGAGCTCCACCGAAAACTATTTCCCAACATGGTGGGACTTAAAATGTTTGGTGGTCACTCAACAGGGAATATGGGAATTGTGAACAATGCCGACCAAAAATTAGTCTATAAAACATTAGCTGAAGCGGAGTATACTGGAGTCTTAGCTGTCCACTGCGAGAAAGAAGCATTGCTTCGACCCGAGTTATGGGATCCTAATAATCCTGTGAGCCATACCTGGGCCCGACCAGCTGAAGCTGAGGTGAGCTCTATCGCTGATCACATTACATATGCTCAAGAGCTCAACTTTAGGGGGACTCTCCATATTTGTCACATCTCGACCGGCAAATCAATTGAATTAGTCAACCAAGCCCGTGCTCAGGGAATGCGTATCAGTTGTGGAGCTACACCCCACCACGCCCTTCTCAATGACGCTCTGGCGGGAACTAAAGGCAATCTGTTAAAAATGAATCCTCCGTTACGAAGTGAAGCTGACCGCAAGGCTGTTTTTCAAGCCTTGTGTGAAGGACGAATTGATTGGATCGAGAGTGATCATGCTCCTCATACGCTCGAAGATAAAGCCGAAGGCGCTTCTGGTATTCCCGGATTTGTAGGAATGGTGTTGTTAGTTAACCGCCTACAGCAGGCAGGGGTGTCGCAAAGCACCCTCGAGCAATTGTGTGGGAAACGTGCGTGTCGCACGTTTGGAATTGATTTACCGGTAGAGGTGCCTAACTTAGCCGACCAGGGAGAAACTCTCCTTCGCATGCGGAGTGCCTATCCATGGGATCCCTTTGCATCATTGGATAGGGGGTAGTTTACCGCCGAGGGTCATAAAGCGTTCTACATCAATGCAGAAGGCGATACCTGAGCCTGGTTGAGCGAGACAAGGTACTTCTCGTATGGCCTCAAGGACACTCCCGGTCAAACCGGATCCCACTAGAATCATAAGCATCTCTTTTTCAGGGACGAGTTGGACACCGAAGAATTTTTGATCTTCTTCCTTGCCTGTTCCACGAGCGGCCAAGATGGTACCTCCAGTTGCACCAGCTTTTCGGGCTGCTTCCATAACTTCTTCTGCATTTCCTTTGTTTACAATACAGGTAACAAGTGTATGTGGACTATCCATAGATTCTCTCCTTGGGTTTTGGTTAGGGGTGGGCTCGAATGGTGAATCATAACTGTTGTGGTGTAATATCTGTTGTACGTCAATGAGCATTGCAATACCACAAGCTAAACGTTTTTTACGTCGAAATGTATGGAGGACTTTCGTTACGGGATCTACTAATTCTTGGGGAATGAGAGTTAGTACCATCTCTTTTTTAGAATCTCCAATTCCAAGGAGACGTAAGATGGTATTGTCAGCCACGCCGTCAGCTAGAAGAATTGTGCTCCCTTGCGCACCAGCCTTTTTGGTAGCGGCAACTAAAGATTCTCCTATCCCTTCTTGGACAATGCTGAGTAGTAATTTACCCTCTGTGTACATAGTTTGTAAGATTTCATTCATATGCTACTTCCTTTCTGTTTGGCCCTTTTACCAATGACATTTTTTCTGGCATAGAGGAGGCCAAGAACCTGAAGCGAGATTAGTGGGGTCATAGCAATCAGTGCCATGATTCCAAAGGCATCCGTAAAGGGACTGCCACCACTCGCCGAAGATGCCCCTAGGGTGAAGGCAAGCAAGAATGAGCTCGACATTGGACCTGAGGCGACTGTCCCTGAATCAAAGGCTATCGAGGTAAATAGAGGGGGACAGCGGAAGGTCATGAGAAGGGCAATGGCGTATCCAGGGATAAGGAAGTAGGCTAGTGGAAGATGAAACACCACTCTGACCATTGCTAAGCCGACAGCTAGGGAAATTCCTATAGAGAAAAAAACTAAGACGATCGATTTTTTAATTGAACCACCAGAGACATCACGCACTTGATCGGTGAGGACCCAAACTGCTGGTTCTGCTAGAACTACCACCGCTCCTAAAAAGAAGCCAATGGGAATTAAGAGCCAATTCATAGGCGAGGCTCCGATCAAAGCTCCGATCTCAGCTCCTACCGGCATGAAGGCCCCATTTACTCCAACTAAAAAGAAAATTAATCCAACTGTCGCATAGAACAATCCTTCGAACATGCGAATCACGTGTCTTTTGTGTTGGTGGAGTAACGTGAGCTGGAACACGATGAGAAGGAGTGCTAAGGGGCTGAGAGCTTGGACCACATCAACCAGAGTTTCAACTAATATTTGGACAAAACTAGGGACTATAGTAGCTTGGCTAGCCACTACTGCATCAGCGGGAGTAGCCCCTGAAAAGCGACTAATTATCCCCATTCCTAAAACTGCGGCAACGGGACCAATGGCTGCTATACCGACATACCCAAAACTATCTTGTTCACTGGTATCACTTTTTCTTACTCCCGCTACGCCTATACCCAAAGCGAGAATGAACGGGACCGTCAAGGGGCCGGTGGTCGCTCCTCCAGCATCAAAGGCGATGCCTAAAAAGAAATTATCGGCCAAGATGGCTAGGACGGCAAGGAATATATAGAGGACGATCACAGTCCAGCGATAGGAGAGACCAAGAATAAGCCGAGCAAAGGCAATGGCTACGAAAAGACCAATTCCTAAGGCAATTGAAACAGTAAGCACCGTGCGAGAGATATGGGGGGCTAATAATTCTACCTGACGGGCTAGGACGTGCACTTGTGGTTCCGCCATGGTAATGAAAAGGCCAATAATAAAGCTTATTCCTAACAAGAGTGGTAAGTTCCGTTTGTGCATAAGCGCTGAACCCACACGCTGGCCAACGGGAATAATTCCGATATCTGTACCAAGGAGAAAGAGGCTCAACCCGATAATTATTAACAAACCACCAAAGGCAAAACGCCCTACAGCATTCCACCCGACGGGGGCAATAGTAAACTGTAAAATGATTACAATGAGGATAATAGGGATTACCGATAGCGATGTTTCTTTGAATTTTCGCAACAGGTTCACAATGCTCTCCTTGCCTGAAATACGCTCTACAGAGCATACTCATAATCGATAGTTCTAGCAAGCGAAATGCAAGATTATAGCGCTCCTATAGGCTGGTAGACATCTCTAAGAGGTCGTGTTATATTCATGACAGCGAGGGTAAAAATGTCAGGAACCCCTTTTTTTGTTCGTATCGCACGTCCCACTTATGGGAAATGGTTACTCTCGAAATACAACGTCAAAACTGAAGGGTATGAACGCATACCTGCAGAAGGTCCTTTTTTGATTCTAGCCAATCATGTGCACACTCTCGACCCTTTTTTTATTGCTTCTTCCCTCAAAGTTCATGTGCGCTGGGTAGCGGGAGCTTATCTATTCAAAAACCGGTTCTTGAAATCGATGCTTGGTTCTTGGGTGACAAGTATAGCTAAACAACAAGGTCGCAGTGACCTAGAAACGATACGCCTCATTTCATCCGCTTTTAAAGAGGATGATGTTGTAGGCTTGTTCCCGGAGGGGACAAGAACATGGGATGGTGAACCGGTTGGGTTTGATGCTGCTACGGCAAAATTGGTACGCCTTTTCAATGTGCCTGTGGTAATTCTTAATTTAGAAGGGGCCTATGGTCTCAAGCCCCGTTGGGCTGCCGTAGAGCGTAAGGGGGGCATGGTCATCCGTGTTGTGCGTGTGATGATGCCCGAAGAGCTACAGCAGCTGCAACTTTCTGAGATTGAGAAGACCTTACACCAAACCTTAAATTTCAGCCACCAAGCATGGCAGGCTGTTGCCCAGATCCCCTATCGTGCCTCACGCAGAGCCGAGGGGATTGAGAAGCTCCTCTATATATGCCCCTCCTGCCAGAGCTGCTCAACCATTACCGCCAAGAAAGATATTATATCCTGTACGGCTTGTGATTTGACCTTTCGCCTAGATGACTACGACAATCTAGTCCTTGAAGGAGGTGACTCGCATGGAATTATGAGCGTGCCAGCTTGGCACCGATGGGAATATGGAGAACTAAAGCATGCATCGCAATCACAAAAAGTTCTCTTATTTCCGCACGATGAAGGAGTTTTGCTACAGCGGGGTCTCGGTAAGCGCCTACTCACGCTAAGTAAACATTTCACGTTGAGTGTAGAAACAGATCGGATGGTGGTAACCTTTCCCAAACGGATAGAATCGGGATTGTTACAAGGCCTTGATAGCCTTATTTTTGATTTTTCAGAGATGCAGTCCATGATTATTAATGCTAAGAGTACCCTAGAGTTTTATCACCAAAATCAGCTTTGGCGTATTAGGATTAGCGAAAAAAGATCAATTGTAAAATACGTTGAATTATTTCATGCTTACAGTACACTGTTATTGTTGGAGTCCAACAAGAAGGAGCTAGAATGAATTGGAACTATATTATTCATATTGGTATTATTTCGTTTGCCTTACTTCTCGCCGCGTTAGTTCGCGCTCGAGTAAAATTCTTTCAACGTTTTTTACTTCCTGTTTCAATTATTGGCGGAATTTTTTTATTGATATTCTATAATTTCTTTGCCACTAAATTAGGCTTTAAGAGTGATTATTTGGGTGAACTAGTCTATCATTTACTAAATATTAGTTTCATTTCGATGATGTTGCGGGTTACCGGTCGGAAGGAAGGAGATCGTTCTGGTAAGCGGGTTTTAGCCCAAAATGTGACAGCTGTGATTGCCCAATATGGTCTGCAGTGCCTGTTTGGACTCTTAGTAACGGCTCTCCTCATTGCGACCGTTACTCCAGATTTGTTTCCTGCCATTGGGTTTTCTTTGGTACTTGGATTTGAGTTAGGACCTGGACAGGCTTTTTCAATCGGCAGTACCTGGGAACGGATGGGGTTTGTCGGAGGTTCTTCGGTTGGACTGACGATAGCTGCAATAGGATTCTTAATGGGCTCTTTTGGGGGGGTCGTCTTAATTCATCAAGGGATAAAACGGGGTTGGATTACAGGACAGTACCTAGAACAGATTAAGAAAAAGAGTGTTCGTACCGGGTTCTTTAGCCGAGTTGAATCAGAGCGACCAGTAGGTTCTTATCTTTCAACCGATGGAGAATCGATCGATACGTTAACCTATCATATCGCATTGATTATGCTTACCTACCTCTTGAGCTGGGGTTTTCTCACTCTCTTGACCAAACTACTCCATTTAATAGGACCCCTCGGAGTCGATTTGGCTGAGAGTTTGTGGGGGATTAATTTTGTCTTTAGTGCCTTCTGTGCCTTAGGGGTGAAGATGATTATGCGGGTGTTCAAGGTGGAGACTACTATCGATAATGCTACGTGTAATCGCATCAACGGTTTGGCCGTCGATTTAACCGTGGCAGCCTCCTTGGGAGCTATTTCCCTCGTAACGGTACGAGGGTATTGGTTGCCTATTCTAGCTCTTGTAGCAACTGGAGCTGTTATTGTGTTCTTTGTATTGCCGTATTACTGTTCACGTCTCTATGACGATCACCAATTCTATCGCATGCTCATTATTTATGGGACAGCAACTGGAACTCTCCCCACAGGCTTGGCGCTGTTACGGGTAGTTGATCCTGATTTTGATACCCCGGTGCTTACCGATTACCTCTATTCGGTGGGGATTGTCTTTATTTTAGCTATTCCCATCATCTTAAGCGCTAACTTACCTGCCTTCAGCGCGACTCAAGGACGCCCTGAGCTCTTCTGGCTGGCCGTTGGAATCTCTTTCATGTACCTCGTTGGAGCTTTTATCGCCTACCTCGTTTTGGCTCGGGAAAAAGCTTTTGCCAAGCGTTCTCAGTTATTTCACACCGGAGATTGACAGAATATGTTTGTAGAGCAGTTAGTTGACCGGACACGTTTGTTTGCAAACCAAGTGGATGCCTTGCAATTTGACTTTACGGGGTATGTCTATAATCCTTTGAATTATGCTTGGGAGATGCATGAGGCCTATTTACGGGCCTATGTTCACCACCAGGTGGATGTGTTCTTTTTAGGAATGAACCCAGGTCCTTTTGGCATGGTTCAAACCGGAGTTCCTTTTGGAGAGATTGGGGCAGTCAAGGATTGGATGGCTCTCGACAAGCCCATTAGAAAACCACCGCAAGAACATCTCAAAAGACCTGTGCTCGGTTTAGAGTCGACGCGTAGTGAAGTGAGTGGGCGACGACTTTGGTCACTCATGGCTGAACGCTTTGGATCGGCCGCGAATTTTTTCTCTTCACATGCTGTCATGAATTATTGCCCATTAGCATTTGTTGATGGGGGACCCACCGGACGTAATGTAATTCCCGAAAAGTTACCTAAGGAAGAACGCCTTGCTTTAGAACATGTATGTGATGCTTACCTCGATGATATTATTACCCTCATTGCCCCCTCTCGTTTAGTGGGCATAGGCCAGTATGCCAAGCGTAAGCTTGAATCTAGTGCCAAGCGTTTAAAGGGAGAATTTCCCGTGATGGCTATCTTGCACCCGAGTCCAAGTAATCCACAAGCTAATGCAGGATGGAATGAACGGGTAATTACACAACTGGAAGAGGCGGGAATATGGTAAGAGAAGCGCGAATAGAGGCTGCCGCTTTTGCCAAAGTGAATTTGCACCTCTGGGTGGGAGATAGGCGCCCCGATGGATTTCACCCGATTGTTTCCATTTTTCAAATGGTAGATCTGCACGATACCATAGTGGTTTCTGCTACACGAGGGAGAGAGTTCAGCCTCAGCTTACAGGGCCTAGAGGGGGTCTCTCCTGAAATCAGTACTCTGGGGCGGGCTGCCCGTTTGTATAGTGACTACGTTGAAAGTACAGCCTCCCTTGAAATCAATTGCATTAAAAGAATTCCCCTGCAAGCTGGATTGGGAGGCGGCTCTAGTGATGCTGCTACCGTCTTAATAATCCTCAATGAGCTGCATGGCAATCCTCTAGGGGCTTCTGAGTTGAGTTCATTAGGAGCAACCATAGGTTCTGATGTCCCTTTTTTTTTAGGAGGAGGTCCAACGGCGCTTGTCGAGGGGCGAGGTGAGATCTTGACGGTTCTTCCTAGCCGAAAAGATCTCGTGGGTTTGTTAGTGATGCCTCCTGGCCCTGGAGTCTCCACGGCCCAAGCTTTTGGTGCTCTTGATGCCCTACGTCCTGTTGCTTCCCTTCCTCCACCTCCAAAAGAGTTAGCGGCCATGTACGCTGAAGCCGTGGAGCAATGGTCCTTCTCCAACGACTTTAGCCAAGTCATGCAAGAACATGCTCCTTTCTATGACATGCTAGGAGCAATGGTTGAGGCCGAGGGCAACTCCTTTGGTACAATCAGTGGTAGTGGCTCTTGTTACTGCATAATCAGTGAGAATAAAACAGTTTTAGAACGGTTACGGGCAAAAATAGAGCGAAAGTGGGACGATATATGGGTATCTGGAATAAAATGCTTGCATCGTGACCATTCTGATGTTACCGTTTTACTATGATACTGCATAAGGGGTGATCGCATGGAAATTACCGACGTGAGGGTTCGTAGAATTACTTCAGAGGGCAAGTTGCGAGCGTATGCAACCATTACGTTCGACAATCAGTTTGTTGTTCACAATCTCAAAGTCATTGATGGAAAATCTGGGTTGTTTGTCGCGATGCCTAGCCGCAAGACTAAAAGCGGTGAATTTAAAGACGTGGCACATCCTATTAGTAGCGATTTTAGGGCGATAATGCAGGAGGCTATTTTGGACGCTTTCCAAAAAGAACCTCCTCCAGAGGTCGTTGAATCGAGTGAAGATAACTCTTCTGAATAAAATTTAGAATCTCTGCTGTGTAACCTACTGGACAAAGGTGGAAAAAACCTGTATTTTTGTGGGCGGTGTCTCTGATTACAGGAAGGCACCACCACACATTGGTGTGGGCGTAGGGGTGTAGCCAAGCGGTAAGGCTCCGGTTTTTGGTGCCGGCATGCGTAGGTTCAAATCCTGCCGCCCCTGGTAAGGATGGAAAGTACAAGGAGTTTTTCATGAAAGACACGATTTTAACTGGCACGCTCAGAAAAGAAGATTTTGGATCGGCTGGTGCCAGAAGAGTGCTTGCGGCGGGTAATGTCCCAGCTGTGATTTACGGCAAAAAAGATCCGGTGCATATTACTGTTGATGCCATTGATTTCCAGAATAAGTTACGACATATTTCTGAGTCAACATTGCTCACCATAAAAGTGGGGCGTAAGAAACACCTCGTACTTATGAAAGATGTACAAGAGAACGTACTCTTGGGTAAGATTCTACATGTCGATTTCTTTGAGGTCACTAAGGGTGAACTCCTGCGAACCAATGTTCCTGTGGTACTTGTTGGAAATCCTCAGGGTGTTCGATTCGGTGGTGTTCTTGAACAAATCGCCTACGAAATTGAAGTGGAATGTCTCCCTCAAGACCTTCCCCCTAATATTGAAGTTGATGTAAGTGGATTAGGTCTGAACGAGAGCATCCATGTGGGTGGAATCGTTCTACCAGAAGGGGTCAAAGCCTTAATTCCTGAAGAGAGTACCATTGCATCAGTGGTAAGTATCAGAGAAGAAGTGCTTGAGCCTGAAGTTGATGAAGAGTTAGAAGAAGGCGAAGAAGAGGACGTTGAAGACGAAGAGTCTACCGACGAAGAGTAGGGAGGCCTCCTGAAACTTGTTTTTGGGCTAGGTAACCCTGGCCCCCAATATATACATTCACGACACAACGTGGGTTTTGATACCTTAGATACTATAATGGCGTTTCTTCAGAGCAACATGAGGAGACGCTGTTTCCGTTTATATCGCCAAGCACGAATCGAGGTTGAGGGTGCTCAGGCTTTGTGCGTGCAGCCCTTAACGTATATGAATCGCTCGGGGGCAATTGTCCATTATTTTATCCCTAAACGTTTTGCTGTTGAAGATTTAATAGTAGTATGTGATAATCTTGACTTGCCCGCAGGGATGATCAGGGTGCGTCAGGGTGGCTCTTCAGCCGGTCATAATGGCCTTAAATCCCTTATCGAGGCCTTGGGCTCTTCCGACTTTACTCGTGTGTATGTCGGTATTGGTCGTCCCCTTCCCGCTACAACAGTAGTGGAGCATGTGCTTGGAATTCCGCATGATCCAACTGAACAGAAGGAGTTGCAAGTGGGTATTTCCCAGGCAGCATCAGCTACGCTTGCTCTGTGCCGAGGTGCTACAGTAGAGGAGGTCTCACGTGACTACAATAGACGTAATGGTACCCTCTGATACGCAAGGTGGTATTATTGTAGCCTTTAGTGGCGGTGCCGACTCTCTGGCTCTATTAGTGTTACTCGCCTCCAAGGTGGACAAGACAAGATTAACAGCTGTGTATGTAAACCACCGCCTGCGGCCCTCCGCTGAGTTGGCCCGTGAAGAAGAGATCAACCGGAGAAATTGTAATGAACTGGGGGTCTCTCTCCGCATAGTACGCTTGAAACGGGGAGCAGTCGAAAAATTAGCTCGCTCGCGTAAGAATGGCATTGAAGATGCAGCTCGAGTGCTACGGTATGAAGCTTTACAGCAAGTCCGTCAAGAGCTCAAATTCACCTATATTGCGACGGCCCACACCGCTGATGATCAAGCTGAAACCTTATTGATGCGAATCTTGCAAGGAGCTGGGCCATTATCACTTAAGGGAATTGGTGGTCATGAAGGTGATGTTATTAGACCGCTATTGGCTTTTACTAGAGCTGATATACTCGCGGTGGTCAAAAAAAGTGGCCTAGAGTGGTCCCAAGATTCAACAAATAAGAATCTTACGTTCTTAAGAAATCGTATTCGTCATGAAATTATTCCGGCAATCAGTCAAGTCTTTCCAAATTACCGTGCTGCCCTAGAGGTGATGTCCCAGCGAAGTCGTGACTATGGGGAGGCCTTGGAACCGGCCATTCAACGTGCTATTGCACAAGGGGTGGAGGTACACGACCAGCAGGTACGACTAGATGTAGCTCTGCTTGAGACAGTGCCGCGAGCGGTAGCAGAACAAGTTTTCTATCATGGGTGGTCCGTAATAACAGGTGGCGAGGGAAAAAGGTTTCCTTATCGGCACGTAGCGCAATTGTTAGATCAACTTGCCGCAGGATGGGATGAAGGTCTCGCTTTGTATGTCTCAAAAACAGTCGTAACTCGTGAAAATACTAGATTGGTTTGGGAAAAACAGGGGATACCACTAGCCGCAGGCTACGTCTCATTGGTATATTCAAAACAGACTGCGCTTGATGGGACTAGCGTTCTTGTACTAGACGAAGAGTTAGAAAGCCAAGTCCCTAAAGAGGCGCGGGCACGTATCGCTGCTGATACGGTGAGTCCTCCTTTAGTGGCCCGTTCGTATAAGGCCGGTGATGTTATAGAGCTAGTGGAAGGGACTAAAATGGTTAGTTCTTTATTAGCTGGTTGGAAGATTGCCAGTCCTGAGCGTTGGCGTGTCCCGGTACTTGAGGATAAGAAAGGAATTGTTGCTGTGCTTGGCGGGACCTATGGTGGTCGGGATAGAATTGCAAAGCGGTGCATTCTGGCTGGTCTTGCCCGAAATGGCGCTACATTATATAGTGTTACGAATATAGAAGGATGTGATTGTGAATAAAGAAGAAGAAGATAAAAAAAAGAGCCCTTCCCCAGAAGAAGAGAAACAGGAACAGGAACGCCCAAATCCTAAAAAGGATGACCAAAAGGATGATCGAAGTTATTGGACCGGTAAAGGTCCCCAACAAGATCACCAGAAACGTCCGGGCAGCCCAAAAGGCCCTAAGTTTGACTTTAGTCCAAAGAATAGAGTCGCGTTAGGTTTTTTTGTCTTCCTGATTGTAACCTTTGTGTTCATGCTTTTTAGTGAAAGTAGTGCTCTCACTAGCCAAGAAGTCCCTTATAGTGCCTTCATCAATTATGTTGAAGCTAATCAGGTGAATGCGGTAGAAATTCAAGACGAAGGGCTGATCACATTCTCCTTGCGTAATAATGTAACGGCGACTACCCGTATTCCCTATGATGACAATAGCCTCATGGATACATTGAAGACGCATAATGTCCAAGTTACAGGGACTGTACGTGGGGTTTCTTTCTTACAGGTTATTCTCCAATTCTTGCCGTGGGTAATTTTTATAGGCTTTACAGTTATGCTTTGGCGCCAGACAAAAGGTGCGGGCGGAAACGTCATGTCCTTTAGTAAGAGTCGTGCTAAAGAGTATATGGAGACCGATATAAAGACTACCTTTGACGATGTTGCTGGCCAGAAAGAGGCTAAGTATGAGTTGGAAGAGGTCGTAGAGTTCTTAAAACATCCCAAGAAATTTGAAGATGTAGGCGCTAAGATTCCAAAAGGTGTCTTATTAGTGGGCCCCCCTGGGACAGGAAAAACCTTGCTAGCCAAGGCTGTTGCCGGTGAGGCCGGAGTCGTTTTCTTCCACATGTCAGGTTCTGATTTTGTGGAGATGTTTGTGGGAGTGGGTGCTTCACGTGTACGTGATTTATTCGAACAAGGTCGTAAAAATTCTCCTTGTATCCTCTTTATAGATGAGTTGGATGCGGTGGGCCGGACTCGTGGTTCGGGTCTCGGTGGTGGGCATGATGAACGTGAACAAACGCTGAATCAGCTGTTAGTAGAGATGGATGGCTTTGATACCACAACTGGTGTTATTGTCATGGCAGCTACTAACCGTCCAGATGTCCTTGATCCAGCCTTATTGCGACCTGGTCGTTTTGACCGACAGGTTGTAGTTGATATGCCCGATGTGGCTGAACGTGAAGCTATCTTAGGCATCCACTGTAAGCGCATTAAAAAAGCAGATGATGTTGATTTAAATAGAGTGGCACGAGCCACCCCAGGCACTAGTGGTGCCGATTTGGCTAACTTAGTCAACGAAGCTGCTCTTTTTGCCGCTCGTGCAGGCCGTAATATGGTTATCATGGACGATTTTGAGAAAGGCCGTGATAAAATCCTGCTCGGTGTTGCTCGACATTCAAAGATCATGACTCCTGAAGAGAAGCGGGCGACTGCGTATCATGAAGCTGGACATGCTCTTTTGCACTACTATCTTGAACACCTTGACCCATTGCACAAAGTCACCATTGTTCCCCATGGTCGGGCCTTAGGCTTAACCATTTCGTTGCCTTTGAAAGATGCTTATACCAAGAATCGAAGTTCGTTGAATGATTGGATTAAAGTAACTATGGGCGGGTATGTTGCAGAAGATCTGGTGTATGGAGAGACTACCACTGGTACAAGTAACGACATTAAACAGGCAACTGAAATAGCGCGTCGTATGGTAACTGAGTGGGGGATGAGTGGTTTAGGATTTGTCGGATATGGTAAAGAAGATGAGCCATTATTCTTGGGTAGAGAGATAACCCAACATAAGGAATTCTCAGATGATACAGCGCGTCGTATTGATGCTGAAGTCATGAAAATTCTAGATGAAGCTATGGCCGAAACTCGTTCGTTATTGACTGAACATCGCGATCAGCTCGATACGCTCACCGAAGCTTTGGTAGAGCATGAAACTCTTGACGATGCGCAAATTCGCGAACTGTTAGGTTTTGAGCCTGCTGAGCAGACCACAACTTTGATTTGAGAGATATAGATGTCTAAAGATTCCAATTTTACTCGTAATTTCTGCATTATTGCCCATATTGATCATGGTAAATCAACGCTAGCCGACCGTTTTATCGATATGGCTAAATTGGTGCGTTCGCGCGGTCCATCCCAAGAACAAATGTTGGACAACATGGATATTGAGCGTGAACGAGGTATCACCATTAAAAGTCAGGCGGTCACTATCCCCTATACAGCTCGAGATGGGCAGCAGTATGAACTGAATTTAGTTGACACTCCTGGTCACGTTGACTTCTCGTATGAAGTTTCCCGCGCTATCAGTTCGTGTGAGGGCGCTTTGTTACTCATCGATGCTGCTCAAGGAGTCGAAGCACAGACTTTGGCCAATATGTATATGGCTATGGAGTTAAATCTCGAAATTATTCCAGTGATTAACAAGATTGATCTTCCCAGTGCCGATATAGATGCCTGCATGCATCAGATTGACCATGATTTAGGACTCGATTCCGATCTTGTGGCTCTTGTTTCAGCGAAAACTGGACAAGGGATTGATGAGTTATTTGAATCGATTGTTCGTCACATTCCGGCTCCTAAAGGAGATCCAAGAGCACCTCTGCGAGCTTTAATCTTCGATAGCCATTATGATGCGTATCGTGGTGTTATTATCCACTTCAGAGTTTTTGATGGAGTGATTAAAGAGGGTCAGGAAATTACCTTCTTCTCCACGTTTGCTGAACATGTTGTAGAAGAGGTCGGAATCTTTAAGATGGGTTTAGTACGCACGCAACATCTGAGTGCTGGTGATGTAGGTTACCTTATCGCCGGCATAAAAACGATCAGTGATATTCGCATTGGGGATACCATCACCGATACCGGACGACCTTGTAAAAGTCCCTTACCGGGATTTAAAGAGGTTAAACCGGTAGTTTTCTCATCCATTTACCCTGTTGATAGTAATGATTATGAAGAATTGCAGGAAGCTATCGATCGCTTGAAATTGAACGATGCCTCCTTAGTGTATGAGAAGGACTCTTCGATAGCTCTTGGATTCGGTTTTCGCTGTGGATTCCTCGGGATGCTCCACTTAGAAGTGGTGCAGGAGAGAATTGAACGCGAGTTCGACCTCTCTATTGTGTTTACCAGCCCGTCGGTTCGCTACATTGTCCATATGAAGGATGGAGAGAGTTTGAAAATTGATAATCCTCTCTCGTACCCTGATCCAATGCACGTCGATTATTCTGAAGAGCCCTATATTAAAGCCGAAATTATTACTCCGACTACCTATGTGGGAAATATTATAAATTTGTGTATTGAAAAGCGTGGCGTGCAAACTGCGATGAATTATCTGGATGAAAAACGGGTTGAGCTCGTGTATGAGATGCCGTTAGCTGAAGTTCTCTTTGATTTCTATGACCGACTTAAATCGGTATCACGCGGGTATGCTAGTTTTGACTACCATGTAATTGGGTATCAGACAACTAACCTTGTGCGTCTCGATATCCTCGTCAATGGAGAACCTGTGGATGCGTTAAGCCAACTTGTATTTAGAGACAATGCGCCGTCTCGTGCGCGTCAAGTTTGTCTGAGTCTGAAAGATGAAATTCCTCGTCAGATGTTTAAGATTGCCTTACAAGGAGCCGTCGGTGGTAACATCGTTGCCCGTGAAACAATTAATGCTTACCGTAAGGATGTAACAGCTAAATGTTATGGTGGTGATATCAGCCGCAAGCGTAAATTGTTGGAAAGACAGAAAGAGGGTAAGAAGCGCATGAAGATGGTAGGGAATGTAGAAATACCACAACAGGCTTTTTTAGCTGTATTAAAAACGACTGATTCAAAAAATTAATTCACATACCATTTATGGATAATACCTCACAGACATAACGCTTAAAAAGATGGCTATAACTCCCTTTTTCTGGCTTGAACAGGGGAGAGAAGAGTATCTCATGTCTTCATTTAGTGGAAAAAATCTATACGCCACAATAATTAGTAAAGGTGTTTCTATAAACATATATCTAAATAAGTTACCTAAAATTAAGGGGTTTTTATTAAAAACTTGTAAACGTTTACAATTTGTCTTGACATATGAGAAATCTAGTGTAACATAGTGAGTGTATGCAAGGAGAGACGACTGTGGGTAATGTAGTGCTATCAATGAAAGAGATAGACAAGCGATTTGCTGGTGTCCATGCGCTCAAAGGAGTAGATTTCGAGTTACGCGAGGGAGAAATCCATGCTTTAGTTGGTGAAAACGGAGCAGGGAAGTCGACTCTCATGAAAGCGTTAACAGGAATATTCCCTAAAGACTCGGGCGAAATTTACTATATGGGGAAGCTCTTTAATCCCCAGGGACCCAAAGAGGCGCTTGATGCAGGTATTGCAATAGTTCACCAAGAATTGAACATGATGGAGCACCTTACGGTTGCTCAAAACTTGTTCATTGGGCGTGAGACAACAAAAGGCAGGGGATGGTTCTTAGACGAGAAAAAGCAAAATCAGCGTGCGGCTGACTTATTTGTACGCCTGAACATGCAAATTGATCCCGAAGAGAAGTTGAGCAACCTCACCGTTGGCAAGCAGCAGATGGTTGAGATTGCCAAGGCGGTTAGTCATAATCTCAAGGTGTTGGTCCTTGATGAGCCCTCAGCGGCTTTAACAGACCGCGAGATTGACGACCTGTTCAAAATCATGCGTGAATTGGCCTCTAAAGGGGTGGGGATGATCTACATCAGTCACCGTCTGGATGAAATAGGGGTAATTACTGACCGAGTTACCGTCTTACGAGATGGTGAGTATGTTGGCACGAGAGATACAAAGAACCTGACTAAGGATGAGATGATTAACATGATGGTCGGGCGCGTTATTTATGAAAAGCCAAAAAGCAAGAGTAACGTTGCTCCAGACGCTCCAGTAATCCTTAAGGTTGAAAATCTGAATGCTGGACGATTAGTCCAGGATGTCTCTTTCGAATTACGAAAAGGTGAGATCCTCGGTTTTGCCGGGTTGATGGGAGCTGGTAGAACTGAAACGATGCGGGCTCTCTACGGAGCCGATAAAGCTACTGGTGACATCTGGATTAATGGGCGTAAAGCTCGCATAGAGAGCCCTATGGATGCGGTACGCCAAGGAATTGGCTATCTCTCTGAAGACCGTAAACGGTTTGGCTTAGCGGTAAAACTTTCAGTGGAAGAGAATGTGGTGATGGCTTCGTATGAAGACTTGAGCCCTGGATTTTTTCTACCACTTAAAGAATTACACGATGTAGCTGCTGAATATGTAAAAAAACTGGATGTTAAGACGCCTTCTTTGGCGCAATATGTTAATAACCTTTCTGGCGGAAACCAACAGAAAGTGGTTATTACTAAATGGTTGATTAAGAATAGTTCTATTCTTATCTTTGATGAACCGACGAGAGGCATAGATGTAGGAGCCAAGAGTGAGATTTATCATTTAATGAATGAACTAGCCCAAGAGGGCAAATCAATTATCATGATCAGTAGTGAATTGAATGAAGTCTTACGAATGAGTGATCGGATCGCAGTGATGTGTGAAGGGAAACTTACTGGATTTCTTGATATAGAAGAAGCAACGCAGGAGAAGGTCATGCTTCTCGCGACACAGCGCGGATAGGAGTTACCTCGTATGGAAACAAAGAATAATGTAGAGTTGAAAGTGAGAAGCAAAAGTTTGAATATGTCGAAACTTCTCGCCCCACTAGCTTTAGTGATTGTATATGCGTTTTTTGCACTATTTGGAAGGAACTTCTTTTCTTATACGACCTTAGTCAACATCCTTGATTCTTCCTACTATATTGGTTTCATCGCCATTGGAGTAACATTCGTTATTATTACTGGAGGGATTGATTTATCTTGTGGAACGGTCATGATGGCGGCTACCATAATAGGAGGAACAGCGTATAAAACATGGGGTTGGCCTATGTGGCTCTCGTTATTACTCATTTTATTTGTATCAACTGCATTTGGTTTTTTTAACGGGATTTTAGTAAGTCGTCTTGGGCTTCCTCCCTTTATTGCGACCTTGGGAACCATGATGATCAGTTTAGGTACCGGTTCTATCGTTTCTAATGTACGTAGTGCCACATTCCCAGCTCGTGGAGCTGCAGATGGCTGGTTTAAAGGAATCTTTAAATTTATTGCTGAAGATAACTCCTCGTATCCAACAGGGGCCTTGGTCCTCTTTGTGACGGCATTCATTGCCTTTATAATTCTTACGCGGACCAAAATGGGACGGTACATCTTTGCCGTGGGCTCTAACAAAGAGGCGGCTCGGCTTAGTGGTGTCAATGTTGCCAAGTGGGAAATGATGGCTTATGTAGTGAGTGGTTTCTTAGCTGGTGTTGGTGGAATCGCCTTTGCAGCAGTTTATACCACGGTAATGCCGGCTCAAGGGCAAGGCTTTGAATTGTATGCCATTGCCGGAGCAGTCATTGGTGGTACGAGTCTCAGTGGTGGTGCTGGCTCAGTATTAGGAACTATGATTGGTGTCTATATCATGAGTGTGCTACGCGCTGGTTTACCTTCCATGAACTTGCAGTCCCAATATCAGACCTTCTTTACTGGTATTGTTGTTCTAGGGGCTGTGTTACTCGATATCTATCGGACCAAGAAAGCGACGGAAGTACGTATTCTTTCCCCTTCAGCAGAATATAAAGAAAAGATGATGCAAAAGATTGCCGTTCTGAAAACGAACATGGTGGATGCCAGTTCCGAACAGAAGGCAACTTTGAGAGCAGAGATGGTCTCTGTCCGTTCTGAGATGAGAAAGGAATACGCTAAGATGAAGCGTATAGAGAAAGAGCAAGCTTTAGCTCAACGTAAAGAAGAGAAGGAATTTGAGAAACGGTAACTCTGAAGAGTGTCCGTTCATGTAAGAGAATATCTGGAAGCGTAGTCTTCCGGAATTAACAGGAGGGTATCTATGAAAAAAACCTTAGTCGTTTTATTGGCTCTGGTTGTAATGGCATCTCTGACCCCATTGTTCGCACAGGGTGTGGGCGAGGGCGGAAAGCCATATATCGCAGTTGTCTCTAAAGGTGAGCAACACGATTTCTGGCAACAGGTAAAATTGGGAGCACTTGATGCAGCAGAAACCTACAATGTTGACATTACTTTTGAAGGACCACCTTCTGAAAGTGATGTACAGGTTCAGGTTGAGATGTTGAATAACGCTATGGCAAAAAATCCTGTAGCGATTGCTCTAGCTGCTCTTAATACCAGTAGTGTACTTGATCAGCTTCAACAGACCAAGAATCAGGGTATTCCTGTAATAGGTTTTGACTCTGGCGTGCCAGAAGCACCAGAAGGGTCAATTTGGGCCAACGCTTCTACCAATAACTATGCAGCAGCTGGAATGGCCGCTGAAAAAATGTTTGCCGAGATTAAAGGTAGAATTGAGACTGCTACAGTTGCTAAACCGGTGAAGATCGTGGTTATGAACCAGGATGCTTCGGGTGAATCATTGCTCAGCCGTGGTAAAGGTTTCCGTGACACGATGGTTAAACTAATCGACGAAAAGAGTTCGTTGAGTAAGAATGACATCGCTGTTATCGGTAATACTGCTTACATTGCTAGCGATAGTCCTACCAAGGGTAAAAAAGTATTTATTGAGATGGTTGTTCCAGCTTCGGCCGCTATGACTGATGCTACCAATGCAGCTCAGGCTGTATTAAACAAAGCTACTTCGGACAACATTCTCGGTATCTTCTGCACAAACGAAGCTACTGTTAAGGGTCTTTTAGCAGCAACCAACGATGGTGCTACTTTAAAGTCTCGCGCAGCGCTTAGGAACATAGTCGTAGTTGGGTACGATGCGGGTGCAGCCCAGAAGAACGCAGTACGCAATCAGTATTTCCTTGGTTCAGTAACCCAGGATCCATACTCGATTGGATACAAAGCAGTTGAGCTAGCATATAAGGCTTACAAAGGTGAGCCAGTTGCTGATGTTGATACCGGCGCCAAGTTCTACAATTACCAGAACATGGACGATGCGGATATCAGGGGACTAATCTACGACTGATTAGATTGTATTATTAGTCTTTGATTAAATTACAGATAGGGTCCCCGGCACTGTCCGGGGTACCCTTTTTTAGAGGTTTTCATGGCTGAGAGAAGTGGTTCAGTAACAATAAAAGAGGTGGCGCAGTTGGCCGGTGTGTCAATAGCTACCGTTTCGCGTGTACTGAATCACCAACATACGGTTACTCCCGCTACTCGTAAGCGGGTAGTGGAGGCGATGCAATCGCTGGATTACAGCCGTAATGAAGTGGCCCGTTCTCTTAAGACGCGAAAAACAAGAACTATTGGTATTATTGCTCCTGAACTTTACAATACTTTCTTTATGGAGATGGTGGTGACTATGGAGAAGATTCTGGCCACCAAAGGGTATTCTATGATTATTGGTTCTTCAAATGATTCCGTCGCTGAAGAACAAAAAAAATTGCAGATTTTTATTGAGCGTAGTGTAGATGGTTTAGTCGTCATTCCCGCTGGTGCAGAGGGTGATCATTTTAACTGCAAGGCTTTAACAAGTATTCCTTTGGTCTTGGTTGACCGTAAAATCGGAGGTTTGCAAGCCGATACGGTATTAGTCGATAACCGCTATGGGGTACGCAAGATGATTCAGGCCTTACACGCCGAAGGATTTACCCGGATTGGTTATATAGGAGGAGAGCCCACAGTTTATACAGCTCAGGAACGATTGGAAGGTTTCCGTGTAGCGATGGAAGAATTTGATTTACCTGTAGAGGAGCAATTCTTATTGTTGGGCAAGGCCATGAACCAACAAGCTGGCCGTGATCTCATGCAAAAAGCTCTCTCGTATCCCAACCCTCCTCAAGCCTTTTTCACAGCCAATGATCTTTTGCATGTGGGGGCGACTACCTATGCTCTAGAATCCTTATCATCGGAAAAGAGTAAAGATCTTGTGATTGCTAGTTTTGACCATCTCAGTTATGCCCCCTTGCTGAAACTGTGTCATTACGCAGTTGCTCAACCTATGGAGCGTATTGGAGAAGAGGTTATAACTTTGCTTCTGAAGCGACTCAGTGGCGACTGGGAAGGTTTTCCGGAGCAAGTGATGCTACGTCCTGAAATAAAGATTCTGACAGCCCATGGGGGTCGTCCGTTTTCTTAAACACTATCTCTATTTTTTGGGCTTGCGGTCAAAGAAGGGGTTTGCTCCCCCAATTGCTAGGGGTATGCCATACACGATCTTTGCTTCTTCACCTAACAATTTCATATCACGCACAGCCATCCCAATCGAGAACATGACGCGGTTATCAATACGAGAATCCATGGCAACGCTGACGGCTGAACCCATGGCTATACCTAAATCACCGGTATTGAAGGCACAGGGGTGATTAGGATGTTTTTCCTTCTCATCACAATTGGCAAAGCCACATAAACCACAGTGGTCCAAACGCATAGGATCAATACTCGTACCGAGTAGCACTAAACCATCAGCTGCTTCGAGGTTGTCAGCATCACGTAAAAAGAACGTGGCTGCTCGATTCTCGCCTACCATGCGGCGCATGTGAGCGGCAATGGCTTTGCGCCCCTCTTTATCGGCAGCTGCTGCGATAAGGGTATCTTTACCACGAGCTTTAGGTGCTGTCCGAGCGGCTAACAACATCTTTTGTGCGACGCTGTCGGCTATGGTTTGTTTCATTTCTAAATCTTGTGTAATAGTCATATTTGGCTCCTAGGTCCGTATTATAGCATAAATTACAAAAAAGGTTGATAAGAATGAAAATGAGAGGAAAGTAGCGACCGCCATCATGTTACGAGTGCGAGTACGCTCTCCCTACGTGGATGTTAAAGAATTCTTGAGATCATAATAGCCCAATAATTTTCCACCAAAATAGTTCTACGATCACTGTCATGGCGTAGGTAACTAGTAACAATGGGAGGCCTAGTTTTATTGATTCTCGCTGTGAATATAACCCGTTCTCTTCTCCCTGTCCGACTAATATAGTGAGGTGATGAAAAGGTAAGATATAATGGACAGCAATTGCAGAATATACCCATAAAGTGGTTACTAAGGGGTCAATGCCTATGCTTTTTAGCGAGATGAGTAAAGCAGGGATTGCCACTCCCATTACCGCGATGACGCTACCTAAGAACATATGAATTATTATTGAAATAGTGGTGATGATTCCTGCAAGAGCGAAAAGGTTGCTAGGAATTGAAGTTGGTAGTAAGGCATTGGCTAGCCAGGCATTCATACCAGTTTGAGATCCAACTGTCCCTATGGCTATGGCTGCGGTGATAAAAATAAGGACTTGGACAGGGACTTCTTTCCAAGATTTTGGGGTAATGAGACCTCCTATGAGGGGGAGGCTCATGGCCATGGCTATCAGGAAGGTAATCCAGCCAATATCAATACCGTGGATGGTATCAGTAGACCACAGTGTTATTGCAATTGCCAACCACACAATAATCTTCTTCTCCTTGGCTGAAATTTTTCCCATCTGGTGAAGCTTAGAGCGGATAACATGTTTGTCTATAGTAATTTCTTCTTTTGGTTTAAAGAGTTTTAAGATCAATATACAGGTGGCAATACTGGCGAAAATTGCAGGAACCCCCATTACCTTAAACCACCCCATCCATCCAAGATTCGAGTGCGAATATTGGATGGCCAGTGGGTTAAGTACACTATCGCCTGTTAGGAATATTAAGGATACGGGAACTGAAGAAGCAAATACAGTAAATCCAATTTTACGTGCGTCTTCTTGATTCATCTTAGTTGATTCAATCAGAGTCATCATTACCGACATGATTAAAAAAGCGCGAGGCCACGGGTGAGGTATTAACAAGCTAAGGGCAAAGGTCAAAATAAAAATGGAGACTAGAACACTTTTAAATGAAGTAACAAATCGTAAAATGAAAATATAGGCAATGCGTTCTCCTAGCCCTGATGTTTGGACGGCCTCGGCTATGAGGTAGGCTCCAATGATAAGATACATAGTTGAACCTAACCAGGAGCCAAATATGACCGCAGGTTCGGCGACTTTAAGGATTACTAATAGGACAAGGTACAACCCTGATGTATATCCAGTTTGGGCAATTTGAAAGGCCCAAAACACAACGGTCATGAGGGTTAAAGCTAAACCCACTTGTCCCTGTTTTCCAAGGCCTTGCAATGGTAGAAAGTAAATAAGTAGTGCAATTAAGAGTCCCAGTATAAAACCAATATGTTTATTTCTCAAAATCCGCTCCTTCTTGGTCGAAACTACACTTTATTTTTTGAGGTTCTGTAATAAAACATGATTAAGTCACAGTATACTTGAGCTGAGAGAAATCCTCCACCCGTTCAAACTTTTGAAAATGGAAGATTATTCCAGTAATCTCTAATAATCTTGTACATACACAGATCCTGTTCATAGGTACTTGTTTTTAGATGGGAATTTATTCAAAACGTGGTTAATTCAAAAAAGAGTTGCTGCATGGAATAATTCAATGTGTTCTAAGAGCACGAAACTGTCGGTGATGATATGAAAATGTATCCCATTATAGATCTCAGTATGATATAATTTTTTCTATGGCAAAAATTGAAAGAAGAAAAAGACGTGGGTGTCTCCTCACCCTTCTACTAGTACTACTACTAGCAATTGTAGTTTGGCTTATCCTTATCCCCATAGCTAACAATAGAACCGCCAGAGCTCTAGATAAGGTGGTGCAGGAAAATCTAAGCCTCGCGGATTACCCTTTGGAGTATGGTGAAGTCACGGTTCACCTAATGAAGGGTCAAGTGGGTGTCTCTCACTTAGCAATGCCAGTAGAGGATGGTATTGTCACCGCAGAGATGTTGCAGGTGAAGGTTTCCCTTGGGCAATTAATCGCATTTGTGCTCCAAAAAGGGCCTAGTCTCATTACACCAGCGGTACACGTGGTTAACCTCGAGTATGACGATAAGGAGCTGAATCTAGGCACAGCTACGGCTGTAGTTACTTTGGAGATATTCCTTGATCGTTCTTTACCGGAAGAAGCTGTGGTTCGTAAGCTAGATCTCGATGCCCGTGATGTGCGTGTTGTAGTGAGCGAGGGAGCGTCAATTGTTTGTCAGGATATACAACTAGCACTAAAGGGAAATATGACACTCGCTACACTAGAAAAAGATGTTGATGGAGTTTTAGATAACCTTGGTTATATCGATGTAAAAGCTATTGATGGTACTATCTTGCCCGCTGCTGAGACTATGGCTCAATTGGGGATGTTTGCTCTGGTATCGCCTTGGATAGCCGATACAAATAATTGGAGATTTGAATCTCTCATGGTTGAGGCTCGTGCTTTGGAACAGGCGATAGTAGTAGATTCCTTAGCGTTACATGCTCCACTGATGGAGGCTAGTGGTACAGCCAGTCTACCTCGAAAGGGTTTTCAAGCTGTTTCCATGCAACTCGATGTCGCAACATTGCACAACCAAGTGCGGACTGAACTGGCTCCCATTGCCCAATTTATGGGGCAAACTATCCCCTCTGGAGCTTTTGGGTTGAGCTTTATATGGGATGGGCTTACTCTGCCAGAACTCTCCTTTTATTGACATCTTGATTGTTTGGCTCCATACTTAGCAAAGCTATAGATTAGGCACCTAAGTTCTTCGTTCTCTATTAATAACAAATAAAAGTGGTAAAAGCGAATGGAATCCGAAAAAGATTATTCACAATTTCTCCTTAAGTTAGTCGTAGATAGTATTATTATCTTCGCCTCATGGTTTGCTGCGTATGGTCTTCGTTTCTATATCATTCCGGGTGGTGTTGGCGAACCATTTCCATTATTTGCTAGTATGTCGGTGCTGGTTTGGATTTTGTTTCTTTTTTTTCTCAACCATAATCGATTATATCGTATTAACCCTAGTCTCACCTGGCAGACCGAAATTCAACTGCTTTTATATAGTTCTGTTCAGGTTTTCCTCACGTTGACAGTAATTCTGTATTATCTCTATGGGAAAAGGGTCAGCCGTCTTTCCATTGCTATTTTCATGGTAATTGTTGTTGTTTTGCTCATCGCTGAAAGGGTAATAATTAACCGGAGATTCCTCAGGTTACGAGCTTCTGGAAGAATGGTTAAGAAGGTGTTGCTCATTGGCTATGGCGCAGGTTTGGCACGTTATATTGAAGAAGTGGAAGCTCACCCAGAGAATGGGTTGCGGATTGTAGGGCAGCATCATGCGCTCAATCATGGTGATACTCGCTATGTTCAGTTCAACGGTGAGTTAGAAGATGTGCTTGCTACTGCGCGACCACAAATTATTGTTATCGGGTATCCCTCATCACAACAGAGAGTAGAGAAGGAGATGATAGGGAAGTGCTATGATCTCATTCAAAGGGTTGTGCTAATTCCAGATTTGCCCTATTCAATGTTAGGAAGTAAGATTATTGACTTCCACTCTATCCCAGTGATGCACCTCAATGATGTTTCAATTTCGTTTTTCCAAAAGTTTGGTAAGCGTATTTTTGATTTTATTCTCACCTTAGTAGGAACAATTATTATTAGTCCCTTTATGCTCCTGTTAGCACTTTTAGTAAAAGTTACCAGTCCGGGGCCTGTGTTGTATAAACAAAAACGGATTACTGAAGATGGTAAAGAGTTCATGATGCTTAAGTTCCGTTCAATGACCGATCGCCCGCCGGGCGAAGAAGATGGTAAGTGGACTACCAAGGATGATCCACGTGTTACAGGGTTTGGTAAGTTTATGCGGAAAACTAGTCTTGATGAGCTGCCCCAGTTATTCAATGTCCTTAAGGGTGAGATGAGTTTAATTGGACCACGTCCGGAACGTCCTGAATTAGTTGATCGTTTTATCCATGAAATTCCTGGATATCAGTTGCGTCATAAGGTAAAAGCTGGTATTACTGGTTGGGCTCAGGTTAATGGATATCGGGGAGATACTTCGTTAGAACGCCGAATTGAATATGATTTGTCGTACATAAAAAACTGGAGTTTCTTACTCGATTTTAAAATCTTTGTTTTTACATTTGTACGCGGTTTTATAAATAAGAATGCGTATTAATTATAGGGGAGTGTTGCCGATGAAGATGAGGCGAATAGTTGTTTGTGGTATCCTGTATTTTTTATTAGTTCCATTATTTGCCACAACGGTTGAAGAGGTGCTTCCTGCTTTATCACCAGATCAAATTACAACGCTCTATGCGGGGGAGTTAGTAGAAGGTAAGTCGTTTTCCTATGATGTGAAAACTCTTGTGCCGCAAGGTTCAATCAGTGAACAACACTTAGCACAAGCTTTACAAAAGCCCGAGAGTTTCACCGTTGTATCGCTCTCTTTTATTCCCTATCCAGAAGTGATGCAGTCGATGAGTAGTGCAGAACGCCAACTCTATGTTTTCAATACCATGCGTTCAATTTCCACTCAGGAGGGTATTACCTATATTTCTCACCGGGCCGGAAATAAACCGAAAGAATTAATCGAAAAGTCGTGGTATTTAGAGTCTCCTAAGAGTCGTAGTGGTCTCGCTGATCCTGTATCGAGCTCTGTTCCGCCTACGGCTGAATATTATGTCTACCAAAAGGATTCAAGCTTTAAAAGTAATGTCTATCGCCACAGTTATATTACCACTCCTGATGAGATTTTTGTAAAAGTACAAAATCTTGAGACAATGCGAGTGTTTGGGTTATTTAAAGCTGTAGAGACTGAGATGTTAGCCATTGCCATGTCTACTATGCAACTTGAAGATGGGTTGCTGCTCAACGCTATGGCAACCATTGAGGGGCGAGATCCACAGGTAAAGGTCTTAGGTTATACTGTAGATCTTCCTAGTGCCTTCACACGTCGTACAACGGCACTGGGTGAGTGGTTTAAAGATCAACTCAATCGGTAAGCGTTCGATATTTCTTAAATCTTTTCAAATATAATAGATAGCCAGGTATGTAACACAAAATTGTGTACATATTCCAATCAAATTCTCGTGGGTTGTTTCTGTTTATAAAAAATGCTGAAAGTAAGTTTATTGAGTTTAATAGTTTATATTTAAAAGTTTTTGCCAGCTTAACGCTGAGCCATTTGTGTCTCATATAACTTTTTGGATTGTTGTAGATTACTTTGAAGATGTTTTTTGTATAGCCGTCTGTTTGGTATTCACAGATGTTAAGTATGGCGTTAAGGATATACATCGTGTAGCGTTGATCGATTTGTATAAACACATAACTTTCAGTTATGAACTTTTCGCCTTCTGCGACATCGTACAAATAGTTTTTTAATATTTCAGTTTTATAAAGTAAAGCTGTTTCGCCCTCAAACCCATGCTTTTGATAGAGTTCTGTTTGTGATGAATATTCAATGCCCGCAGGAAATTCCGTTCCGATGGGAGTCGTTTCATCATAACCTTTTAATGTGATAATTCCACTCAAATGTTCTTTAGAGGGAAGATTGTGCCAAGTAGAGAGTAAGACTTCAACAGCCTCATCAGTCAAATAGTCATCTGAGTCGATACAGATAAATAAATCTGTATGACACATTGTAACAGCTGTGTTATGGGCACGTTGTTTACCACCATTTTCTTGTTTATAATACTCAATTACAATCTTTTCTTCTTTCTTCCATCCCTCGATGATCTCTTTAGTAGTATCTGTAGATCCATCATCTACCACTAGCCAAATGAAATCTTGCGATGTTTGATTAATTAAACTGTTATAGAGTTGGGGGAGAATATAGGCTCTATTATAGGTTGGTGTAAAAATAGTAATTGATTTTTTAATGTCCACTTCATTCCTCTAATGTTGCATAATTATACTGTGCTGTATTCTTTTTCATAATGTGCGATCGCCTGTTTCTTATCATGACTATTTTTAATATAGGCCAGCGCCGTCTCTCCAATTTGTAGGCGAAGCTCTTTATTTTCGTGGAGTTCTTTAACTAATTGAGTAAACTGTTCTGGTTTCTCAGGATCACATAAAAATCCAGTAGTGTTATGGTTGATCAGGTCTCGGTTGCCTATAATGTCGGTCGCCACGACAGGTTTTCCACTAGCCATGGCTTCTAAGATAGATACTGGCATTCCTTCCCAAAGTGAAGTTTGAACATAAATCTCAGATTTTTGGACATAGTCAATGGCCTCAGAGCGAGGAATTAACCCTGTGATGGTAATATTAGGGGCGGTAAGTTTATCGCGCAAAGGGCCATCTCCTACCCAAATAAACTTGAGTTCTGGTAATTGGGTGGCAATGGTATTAAACAGGGTAGGGTTCTTTTGAGGAGAGATTCTTCCGGTGGTAACAATGTAGGGTGTGGTTGCTGAAGCTTTTTTAGTAAAATCTTCTAAGTCTATAAAGTTGTTAATAACAATTGCATTGGGCGTAATTGTATGAGCATGGGCTAATTCACCTTCAGAGACGGCGATTAACTTACCCTTATTGAATATATTAATGCCACGTTCTAGCATGAAAAATATTTTTCTTGAGAATTTGTCCACATCCGTCCTGAGGAAAGAGAAGCCGTGTGGGCTATATAAAATGTGCTTGCAAGAGGAAAACTTAGCAGCTACTCGCCCTAACAGTCCTGCTTTTGAGGAGTGGAGATGGAGAGCATGGGGTTGGAAGGTTTTAATAGTTTTACGAATAGTCCTAATAGCTTTTACATAATCTCTGGGTGTGCCCATAGGCACATATTGTAAGGTAATATTAGGTGCTTGAAAATCTTTTTCATAGTTCTTCGGGGAGTCGTTGCGAAGAGAGTGGAGAATAAGGACAGTGAAGCGATCTGGATCTAAGTTGCATGCAATATCACGAACAATTGCATAGACTCCGGTTGAAAAACTCTCCACAACATACAATACTCGAACTTTTTCACTAGTGGGTAATGATGGTTCCATGTCCCCTAGTATAGTAGGTGTTATGTGTTCTGTATAGAAGAATGGGGTTTTATTACCTAAAGTGTGTGGACTGTTATAAATGGAATTAGTATAGTAGACTTATATTGGTTCTGTAGTATTTTGTAACGTAGTAGTGGTTTGGCTTGTTTAACTGTTACTACATAATTTAGTTTATAAGGAAATGTGTAACAACTTTGAAAATAATTTCTAAGATTCTAGTCGTTCTGATACTCCTCTTTGTGGTTCTTGGCACAGTTGGAGCAGTGGAGCCAGCAGATCTATATCATATTATTGCTTACTATTCGGTAGAGGTAAAAGGATCTTCTGATCCTGCAATGTTAAAGGCGATGATTTCCCCACCTAGGGGAGATCCACCTTTCCTTACCAAAGAGGCCATGGAAAAAGCTCTAGAGGAGAAACAGAGAAAACTCTATAACATGAGACTGTTTGAAGAAGTCTCTTATACGTACGATGCAGTACATGCTGATGAAACAGCGATCCGCTATCGTGTAAAGTTCTTTGTAGATGATGCTTTTACGTTTCTTGCAATTCCCTATCCAAAATATGACTCAAACTATGGTTTTCGTATGGGGATAAAGGGATATGATAAAAACTTATTTGGTAAGTTTGCTGACCTCTATTTTGTTGTCAATGCCACCCAGATTGATAGTAGTTGGCAAGATTGGGAATGGAATGCGGAAATAGCTGTTACCGATATTCCTATTGGTAAAAGTGTTATCGATTTAGATGGATCATTTGAAGCTGTACAACATGGTACAGACTTAGAAGATCTTTTTTATACATGGAACGTTGATTGGCGTGGTATCCCTTTAGCCCAAACAACTCTCGATTTTAATATTAATCTTGGGAAAGACAATTCTACAACAGAAAAGTTTGATAGACTCTTAACAACTAGTGTACAGTGGGATGGGCTACCATGGTTTAATTCAACATTGTTAGTGAAACCAGCCTTTCAATTTAGGCAAGATGCTACAGGTTCTCCCTTTGTGGTAGATAACGCTTCATTTTACTCACAAGTTAATCCAATTATGATTAATGGTGAAACTTATGTGTGGGCCCATAACCTAAAATTAAAATTCCCCCATGATTATGTACAATCAACGGCTTCTTTGACCTTAGTGGATGCTAGGGTATTTAACATGCCTGTTTCTTTCTGGATTTCTGCTGA
>CAZGDR010000018.1:30637-33715 GCA_964524755.1 uncultured Spirochaetaceae bacterium | reverse complement strand
CAATTCGTGATTATCTTGAAGAACAAATTCCTGAAGAATCATTACAAAAAATCTTAGCAGCTGATATGCAAGCTGCTACAGCTATGAATCGTCAAAGCTGGCATTTTACTGTAGTGCAGGATAAAGTATTATTAGATGATATTTCAGAGGCTGTCGGCGCGGTTCTTTCCGCTTCCGGAGTTCCTTCATTACATGAGCGGGCACAGGAAGCAGCGTTTCACACCTTCCATAGAGCTCCTACAGTAGTATTTGTCTCGGCGGAAGAGAGTACATACTCCTTAGCTGATTGTGCCAATGCCAGCCAAAACATGTGTCTGGCCGCTACAGCTTTACACCTAGGCTCGTGTTATATAGGATCTTTCGTTCAGGCTTTTAAGGGTGAAAAAGGGGAACAATTACGTAACCGTTTTTCATTGCCACATGGTTACCATCCTGTATTTGCAGTAGCCTTGGGGTATACAGATGGACCTCTACCTGAACTTAAATCACGCGAATCGAAAGTTTCATATATTCGTTAGTCATCTATTATAACGAAGTAAGTGAAAGTAAGGTCAACTCTTGCCAGTGCATCACATCAAGTGATGCATAAGGCGAATTTGAAGTAAATAACACCTCACCTGCAAGATTGACGGTTACATCAATTCTCGGGGTAATATACCCATAGATCGTAATAGAATCAGAAGCTACCACCCTAGCGGTGAGCGTAGAAACAATGAGCAAGAACATAAGTATGCTTACTAGTGCAACTTTTCGTAACATTTTGCATTTCATTACAACTTCCTCCACCTGTACAAACCTCTGTTGGATTTTCCTTCTGAGTAGAGTATAGGGGGTAAAAACTGTGCCGTCAATGTTTAAATTGTTGTATAGGAAAGAGTTGTTATGATGACAGATGTTGTTAGTTTCTCCTAACCTAGCTAGTTTGAAACCTTGTTATAGATTTGAAAACTCTTCTCAAACCAGCAACATGTGACATGAAATATATGAGGTAATAATGAGAAAGATGGCGAGATATAGCCTGAACATGCAACGTAAGCTGTACTTTGTTCAGCTACTGATTTACTGTCGTGACATTGGTCACTCAGGTTAAATTGTTCTTTTCTCAAGATCGTAAAAGGGCCAAAATCACCCAACCTCTTACAAACTTCGAACAAATACGTGGTAGATGTTACAGCAAGTTATCTTGATTTTAGAATAGAATATCGGTCTTATCTAGATAAAAACTGCGCCAGTGCATCTTAACACGGCTCTATTCTTCTCTTCGCTAGACAGCTAAACCCTCTTATTGTCTATAGTAACTAAATACGTGCGAAGGATACGTATAATACTTATTTTACATAACATGGTATAATGGACAAAAAGGTAAAAGGAACTATGAATACAAAAGAAAGAATAATTAAACTGTATAATGAGTTGGACAGAAGCTCTTTTATGGATTTTTATAAAGAGCAATCAAAAGAAGATACACCATTTCCGATAGGGTATGGACAAACAATATCACAGCCAAGCCTTGTTTTAGAGATGACTATCCTATTAGACTTAGAAACCCAGAGCAGAGTGCTCGAAATTGGTACCGGCTCAGGTTATCAAACAGCGCTATTATCTAAAGCTGCAGGCACCATATATACTGTTGAAAGGATTAAAGAACTACATCTAAGAGCAATGGAAAGATTACATGAAGGTGGCTATACGAATATACACTTCAAATTAGGGGATGGAAGTCTAGGATGGCCAGAACACGCTCCGTATGATCGAATAATGGTAACGGCCTCTGCCACTAACATACCTAATTCATTAATCGAGCAATTAGCACCCAACGGTAAGATGGTAATCCCTGTAGGTCCTGATTATGTACAGGACCTCCTCCTTATAGAAAAAGATGCCACCGGAAATATTAATAAAAAACTTATCGCTAAAGTGAGTTTTGTGAGATTGATTGGTGACTATTAACCCTTTAAGGCGAAATAACCTAAACTTGAGGGCTTTGCCTATACCAGCTATACTAGTAATAGAAACTAAGATGAACCGAAGGAGAGTAATGCGTTGATTGTAGGACTTGATATGGGAGGAACTCATGTAGATGGAGTTATCATTAAAGATGGTCAAGTAATACACAAGGTAAAAAAAACGACCGATCGAAATAATGTATTTGGTTCCATTTGGACCACCTTAGAAGCTTTAGTCGCACCATATGATGCTTCGCAGATTAAACGAATAAATCTGAGTACCACTGTATCGACCAATGCCATAGTGGAAAAGAAAACAGCACCGGTAGGAATGATAATACAATCAGGGCCAGGCTTGGTTAATGACTTTTCAAATTGTGGCGATGCTAGGCAATCTATTTCAGGCTCTATTGATCACCGTGGTGTGATGGTCGAAGACCTGCAACTGGGAGAAGTTTACAAAGCCCTTAAGCTATTCAAAAAAAAAGATATCACGGCATTAGCAGTTGTGACAAAATTTTCAACCCGCAACCCAAATCATGAAATACAGATTGGCCAGATGTTGCAAAAAGAGTTTAACTCGATCACGTTAGGCCACAGAATGTCAGGAAAGTTGAACTTTCCTAGAAGGGTGACCACCTCTTATTTAAACTCAGCTGTGCATGCCACGTTCCTTAATTTTTCAGAAAATATTAAAAAGTCTCTGAAAAAGGAGGAAATAAAAGCACCCGTGTTTATCCTCAAAGCCGATGCGGGGACCATGGATATGGCGACCGCTGAAGAGAGACCAGTGGAAACAATCCTCTCTGGACCAGCGGCTAGCTTTATGGGAATAAGCTCCCTTATGCCTAATGACGAAGATGCCATATTATTAGACATTGGGGGAACAACCACCGATATATTCTTCTTAGCCGATGGGGTGCCTCTATTTGAACCATTAGGGGCTACAATCACCGGTTATCATACACTGGTACATGCTATTTATAGTGTATCGATAGGCTTAGGAGGGGACAGCTGTATAACTATAGAAGATAATCAGGTGATAATAGGCCCTGAACGGAAAGGTCCCCCCTATGCTTTTGGAGGTCCCAAGCCGACACCTACAGACGCCATGCTCTATGCAGGATTAATC
>CAZGDR010000018.1:16865-30537 GCA_964524755.1 uncultured Spirochaetaceae bacterium | reverse complement strand
AGAGGCTAAAAAGAGAGCGTTAGAGTTATTAGAAGAAGCCTACATTTCCATGGGTTTTGATACAGGGAGTATAGAATCTGAAATAACAGAAGAGAGTAGTTTTAATATGGTCGATGGGTTTAGTACAACTGGCAAAAATATTAGAATCAAAGCCCAAATAAAGCCTGGAAATATTCTCATGAGGAGTTTGCATCATGAAAGCTGAAAATAAACTCGGCTTGGTCTTCTTCCCAGCTTTTGACTGGGCCATAAGTCCAACCCATCCCGAACGGGAGGAGCGCCTCTTGTATACCCAAGATCAAATTTTTGAAGAGGGCATTGAAGACATTGAAGGTATTGAGATGTTCAATCCAATCCTCGCTGAAAAGCAAGATATTCAAAGAGTCCATTTTTGTGTTCCTGACGTTGCTTCCCGCTTAACTGAATCCCACTATATATCAGCTGGAGGTGCTATCCGCTGTGCACAGGCTGTGATGAATAAAGAAGTTGATAAAGCATTTGCCTTAGTACGCCCACCTGGGCACCATGCCCACAGGTTTGTCTATGGGGATCGTGGTTTTTGTGTCATAAATATAGAAGCAGTCATGGTGGAAAAGATGCGCCAAGAGTTTGGCCCCTTACGGATTGCCATTGTTGATACAGACTGCCACCATGGAGATGGCACTGAAGATATTTTCTGGAATGACAAAGAGACCCTCGTTATATCGTTTCACCAGGATGGAAGAACATTATATCCAGGAACGGGAGCGATTGAGGATTTTGGAGGACCGTCCGCTTATGGCTATAACGTTAATATTCCTTTACCGCCCCTGACGGGTGAAGAGGGGTTCTTGCACGTTCTTAATCATGTAGTGATGCCAATCTTAGATGATTATAAACCAGATATTATTATTAACTCTGCCGGTCAGGATAACCATTATACCGATCCCATCACTAATATGAATTTTACAGCACAAGGGTATGCTAAACTCAATCATATCTTAAACCCTGATATCGCCGTCCTTGAAGGTGGCTACTCTATAGAAGGCGCCCTCCCATATACTAACTTGGGGATTATACTGGCTATGGCAGGTCTCGATTATTCCCATGTCCGTGAACCTGATTATGTTGAGGGGAAACTACGACAATCGCATGAGATAACAGAATATATAAAACAGATCTCAGAGATAGTGCTGAATAAATGGAACCATAAAGAAGATGCCTGGATGAATAAATCGAAAGGTAGAGAGATTTTTGAAAGATCCAAACAGATCTACTACGACACTGATGGCATTCTCGATGAACAAGTTCAATACTTTAAAAGTTGTACGAGTTGCTCTGGTAACAATTGGATCCATTCTCAAGCCGATGGGGGAGCTAGAGTCTTAGCCATAACGCTTCCGCGAGATGCTTGTCCCAAGTGCATAGATGAGGCCCATAAGATGTATAGAAAACCATCTCTTACTTTCAACAGAATCTACTTACAGGATAGGGTAGAGGATCAGTATTACAGCAGACGAGCTTAAGCTTTATAGTTATAGATGGGTTTTATAATATCAATCACATCTACAGTTTCGCTAATTGAGGCTAAGATTTCATCCATTGGTTTATAAGCCTCAGGACTTTCATCTAAGGTCCCTTTATGAACCGAAGTAGAATAAATATGCTTCATAGTCTTCTTAAAAGTGCCTAGAGCCAACTCTTTTTTAGCTTCAGTTCGACTTAAGACCCTTCCGGCCCCATGGGGTGCAGAATAATTCCAGTCGCTATTACCCTTACCAGTAGCCAAAATAGAGCCATCACGCATGTTAATAGGAATAAGTACTCGCTCTCCCTCGTATGCCGAGATAGCACCCTTACGGATAATATTATCTTTAAAGTTGATGTAGTTGTGAACGGTTTCGAAATAGGGGAATTCATGTAAGTTTTTTTGTAATAGGTTAGTGAGGATAATATCGGCCATCACCTCCCGATTCAAACTCGCGTACTCTTGGCAGATTTTCATATCATGTAAATACTCATCTCTAAATTTTCCCGTAATGTAACAGAGATCACGGGGGTAGTTGGGCTTTAATCCTTTGTACTCCATCTCCAACAGGTGAAGTGCAGGTTTGATCTGTTCCCTTCTCCCTTGAGCTTTGTAGGTTTCTATGATGTGATCCCGTCTCGTAAAATATTCCTCTTTACCACTACATACATCTATGGCAAGGTTTTGATAGTACCTTGCTACTTGAGTACCCAAGTTTCTACTTCCCGAGTGGATGACGAGGAAGGTGTTTTTCTGACTATCAAGGCCTACTTCAATAAAATGATTGCCTCCACCAAGGGTCCCAATACTTCTCTCTAAGCGCTTAGTATCCTTTAAATCTCTAAACATATAAAGATCTTTCAGTTTGTCGAATTTGACGACTCTGCTTTGATGGGTGTGTCTTCCTGAGGGAATCTTGCTGTTAATTATCTGATCAAGTTTTGGAAGATCAATAGCGATCTTCCCCAGCTCGACAGTAAGCATGCCGCATCCGATATCGACTCCCACAATGTTGGGAATGACTTTGTCGCCCATATCTGCCGTAAAACCAATTACACAGCCCATACCCTGATGAACATCAGGCATGATTCTTACCCTTGAGCCCTTCAAAAAGTCTTGATTCAATAACGTTTCTATCTGTTCTTTAGCGCCATCTTCGACATGTTGGGCAAAGACTTTAGCTGAACCATAGGTTCCTTTTACTAACACTACATCTCCTTCTTAGATACTAAGCAACTCAGAACTTGGATCCTGGCTGCACGCCCCTGCGGTATGATGTTGGTCACCGCTAGATCATTCCAGTTGCTGCGGTAGTGGAAACAGATTCTCGAAGCATCCTACGTGCAATGTGAGAGAATATTCCAATAACCACCATGCCTAGTAATTATACCTAGGATAGAACAAAGAGTCAATTTGAACGCTTTTAAGTACTTTGACCAAATACTATTAGGGGAGAACTCATAAGGAGAAAGGTTTGTTAGTATTTGGCATTGCTAGACGATAGAGTAGGCAACGAGCCTAGACGGTATTTATGCCATAAATGAAATGGTATTGTGTAAAAGAGCTTCGCGTAAACCAGCAAAATTCGACTGTGTAGATTCAACAAAACAACGCCTGCGACCAACATGTTCTAAATAGTGGGCATCTGAACCCTGGATGACAGTATAATCAAAGGTCTCTACTACGGGTGGTATAACTATTGATTCAACTGCAGAGTAGGAGAGACGAGGAAGAAATCCAAGATGTGCCGTAACACTATTAGCCGGCCGGTCGATATGGGCAGGGATGGCCAGACCATCTTGGGCGATGATTATTTCTATGAGGTCGTCGTATGCCACATCAGCTGGTCCATATAAAAACAAGTCAATTTCATCAATTCTGTTGCCTGCTACATCACAGACATACTGATCTCCAAAAAAACGCGGAGTGTTTTTAATAGGAGGCAAGAGGGATTCAATCCATGTCCCGAATGCTAAACCTTGGGCAAGGGTTTCAAATAAGGCCAAAACATGAATTTCTTCAAGGGTAGTAACCTCAATTCCAAAGACCCCGACAATGCCGATAATCTCACAAGCCTCGGCAAAGGCGGTGAGGTTACGGGCACTATTGTGGTCCGTGAGGGCTACCATATCGATCCCTTTGTCAGCGGCCTCCATTGCCAAAACGGAGGGGAGCAGTAAGTCACTGCCGCAAGGGGAGAGACAGGAGTGATTGTGCAGGTCTATACACAGTCGCATTGGTTAGACAAAGCCCAATAGTTTGGCAACCTTATAAGAAGCGGTAAATTGAGAATCACTGGTTCCAATCAAGGCGATATTTTCTTGCTTAGCACTTACTATCATATCTTCACTAGGAGTTCTCCCATTGCATAAAATGATGGCTCGCATACCAATCAGGGAAGCCACGGCTACGCTATTTTTATGAGCTTGGATGGTGATAAGAACACTCCCTTCATCGGCATTGCCCATGACGTCCGAAAGGAGATCTGAAGTATACCCCCCAGTAATAGTTATTTCTGAGTTTCCTGTGGTATAGGCGTGATATGTTAGGTCAAAAAGTAGCTGTTCGACGGTTAGCATGATACTAAACCTCCTGTTGGTGTTTTTTTGTTTTTAAATCACTGAAACGAATAGTTGAAGTTACAATCGTTTTTTCTGGAGTCGAGGTAATTGAGAAATCATCGGAGACCGATCGCACATTAGGTAATCCCATACCAGCGCCAAACCCTAACGAACGGATCCACTCGTTTGCAGTAGAAAAACCCTCTTCAAGGGCCTCCTCTATATTGGGAATACCAGGACCACTATCTTCACTGGTGATAACTACTTCATTAGGACCAAATTCAGCGGTGATGGTCCCTCCATTGGAGTGTACCACTATATTCATCTCTAACTCATATGAGGCTATGGCGGCTCGTCGAATGGTACGTGGAAAAACTTTACTCTGTTTTAACTTCTTCTTAATTTCGGTAGAAGCAAAACCTGCATTTTCAAAATCATGCTTCATGATTGGAAACGAGTGGACATCACGGGGAAGTCCATCTGTGACTATGGTTGAAAAATTCATCCGTTCAAGTTGCTCTACCTCGTGATTGATCTCCCACAGGAGCCTCGTAGAGATGTCGCGGGTAGTGACAATACCTACCAACTCTTTATCTCTATTTAAGACTGGAAAACGATGGTAGCGGTAGCGGTCAAAGTAGTTGATAGCAAATGAGACCGGCATATCTTCTTCGAGGAGAATAAGGTTACTGGTCATGTGATCTTCTACTTTATCATTGATATATCCGAAATCTAGAGCTTGTATAATGTCATCCATACTCACGATTCCTAACAACCTTTTGTCAAGCACCACGGGTACGCCAGTAATGGCTTTTTCACGCATAAGATGCTGGACCGCTCGCATCGTAGTTCCTAACGGTACACTGATCAGGGAGCGGGTCATGACATCTTTCACCTTGAGGCGATAGATGAGCTCCAGGATAACAGTAGGCGAGTTATAGGTATTAATCGGTATCGTCTGCATAGGAGCAGTATACTACAAGAGCATGGTCTAACGGAAGTGATTCTGCTATGCTTCCTAGCATGAATGACTCATCTTTTACGCTGGTAGCAGAAAATCCCCATTTCTTGGTAGTGGCTAAGAGAGCTGGCCTTCCCACCGTTCCACTAGCTAAGGAGACGGGCAAGAAGACGTTACTTTCAGAAGTAGGAGCGTACTTTAAAGAAGTTCTAGCTCCCATGGGTCCCCATGGGCATGAAGGAGGGGTCATGCACCGTCTTGATACCGAAACCTGTGGACTAGTCCTCATTGCACGCGATTTTTCTACCTTTGATACGTTACGAGAGTCTCAAATGAGAGGGAATTTTAAAAAAACATATATGGCGGCTACAAAAATATCAGAACGAGATGACGGATATCCTCCTTTTCCTGCAGCAGAAGAAGATACAAATTGGATACTGGAGAGTAGGTTCAGGGCCTATGGCAGCGGACACAAAGTTGTGCGACCAGTTACTGAAGCCTCTTCTCCAGTAGTGCAAGGTAAGGGAGGAAAGGTAACCTACCGCACTGCCGTTGAGTTGGTGGGCACCAGTGACGAGGGTATCCTGCTGTATTGTTGTAGGTTAACCCGTGGCTTTAGACATCAAGTTCGGTGTCATCTAGCGTGGAGTTCACATGCGATTTTGGGCGATCAGCTCTATGGAGGTGAACCAAGAACTACGCTACATCTAGCAGCCGTTACATTAGGCTTTAACGATCCTGAAAGCGAAGTCTACCGTGAATTTGTGTGGCCAGATCCCCCTGAGTGGACCTCCATAACTTGAAACGCTATACTGCCTGTATACTAATTTCTTAAAAAGGAAGGATACACGTGTATGCATAACCCTAAAGAACGTGATTTAGCCCGTTTATTGGTTCAATATTCGGTCCGTCTTCAACCCGGTGAGAACTGTTTAATTAATGCTGTAGATGTTCCACCGCATATGGTTGAAGAACTAGTTCGAGCTGTCTATGAAGCAGGAGGCCAGCCGCAAGTGCATATGACCACTATCCAACTCGAACGGGCCTTAATTGAAGGGGCAACCGAAGCAAGCTTAGCGGCTTGGGCCGATTGTGATGCATATCGCATGCAAAAAATGGATGCATTTATTGGAATTCGAGGTATTGTGAACCCACGTGAGATGGCGAGCCTAGGCAGCGCCTACACTACCTACATGCACTCCTATAATACCCCTGTGCATCATGATATTCGCATTTCAGATACTAAATGGGTTGTCTTGCGCTATCCTACACAATTGATGGCTTATCAAGCTTCAATGTCTATGCACGAATTTGAAGATTTTTTCTATAAAGTTACCACCGAAGTCGATTACGAAGCCATGGGAAAAGCGATGCAAAAAGCCAAAGCTTTTCTCGATACTGCGGACAAGGTTCACATCATTGCTCAGGGAACCGACTTAACGTTCTCTATTAAAGGGATGGGGGCTATCCCGTGTGCGGGAAAGATGAACATACCCGATGGTGAAATCTATTCCTGCCCCATCCGAGATAGTGTGGAAGGTACGATCACCTACAACACTCCTTCGACCTATAACGGCCATTGTTTTTCCGACGTCTCGTTCACTATGCATAAAGGCAAAATAGTAGAAGCTACGGCCGATGACACCCATGCCCTCACCGCTATTCTAGATACAGATGAAGGAGCACGCTACTTTGGTGAATTTGCTCTGGGATGTAATCCAAAGATTACCTTTGCCATGGATAACACCCTCTTTGATGAAAAAATTGCCGGCTCTATCCATTTTACCCCTGGGAATGCTTATGAAGATTGTGATAACGGTAATCGAAGTGCAGTTCACTGGGATTTGGTGCAAATTCAAACCCCTGAGTTTGGTGGGGGTGAGATTTGGATAGATGGCCAGTTGATTCGTAAAGACGGCGTTTTTGTACATAAGGCCTTTAGTGATCTAAATTTTAGTACTCAGCATTAAACACAATCGTCCGATTGTCGAACATAATAATACGGTGTTCTAGATGGGCTTGTACGGCCCGTGAAAGAACTTGCCGTTCAACATCCTTGCCAATCTTCTTGAGCCCTGCGGGGCTCAATTCATGATTGACGCGTACCACATCTTGCTCGATGATAGGGCCTTGATCTAAATCTTCAGAGGCGTAATGTGCTGTGGCTCCAATCATTTTAACGCCACGTTCATAGGCCCGCATGTAGGGATTAGCCCCTTGGAAGGCGGGAAGAAAAGCGTGGTGGATGTTGATGATCTTTCCTGCCCACTTATGGGTGAAGGGGGGGGTGAGTATTTGCATATAGCGGGCTAATACCACTAAATCAATATCATGCTTTATGAGTAACTCCTGAATTTCAGCCTCTTGTTCAACCTTACGGCCTTTAGCGATAGGAAGGTAGTAGTAAGGAATCCTGAACTGATCGGCGATATATTCTAAATCGGGATGATTGCTGATGATCAGGGGAATATCACACACTAAGTCACCTTCATGTTGACGGCTTAACAGGTCAAAAAGGCAGTGGCTTGGTTTAGAAACCAGAATTGCAACACGGTTACGATAATCGGTAAAGTGACACTCCCAAGTTAATTCAAGTGTTTTAGCAAATTTAGCAAAGTCGTCCTGTAATGTCTTGCGGGTGGATATAAGATCAGCCAGATCGAGTTCTATACGCATGTAATAGCGTTGAGCTCGGGTATCAGAGTGTTGCTGGCAGTGGAGAATATTGTAACCTTGGCTATAAAAATAGTCAGATATTTTAGCTAATAGCCCTTTACGATCAGAACATTGAATGAGGAAAATAATTTTGTTCATAGAGGAAAACTCCCTTAAAGACTACCGTTAATTGCACACCAGTATACAAAGTGAATGCCTTCGAAGCAACCAAGCGGGTTATGAAGGATCTGCTTCATCGCTAAAAGGAGTTAACTGAGGCTCGTCAGTCCCATTTTGATCGAGCAATATTTCAACCTTGCGTTCAATTTCAGAGAGCTGTTTTTCCACCGTACGAGCAAGGGTCACTCCCTCTTCAAATAAGGCAATAGCTTCAGCAAGTGGGGTCTCATTACTTTTTAATTTTTGGGTAATCTCTTCCATTCTCTCTATATCTTTTTCGTAGCTCATGGGTGAACCTCCTCGGGATATACTTTTTTAGTCAGTGCATCCACAGAGCCATTAGCAAAGCGGATTGTAATATTCTTATTTTCAGTTAACTGGGAAGCATTGGAAACAATAGTTGCCTTGGAGCCATGGGTGACGATAGCATAGCCTCGCTGTAACACAGATAAGGGCGATAATGTTTCGAGTTGGCTCTGTAAAAGGGCTAACCTCGAAGTACTCAAACGGAGTTTTTCACCCATACTATGCCTCATCTGTTCACGGTTATCGTCGGTGCGCAGATGGGCTTGCTCCAAGCGGCGAGTAAAATATTCTGACATGCGCTCGGGAGTGAATAGAGCTAAACGACTCTTAGTTGAGTGTATGCGAGTATGCATAAGGTGAGCCATAGACTGCACTGCTGTAGTATAATTCTTGAGAATTTCCGCTAGAGAAGGACTGACTAGTTCGGCAGCTGCTGAAGGGGTTGGAGCGCGTACATCAGCCGCATAATCGCTTAAAGCCCAATCAATCTCGTGCCCAACGGCACTGATAATAGGGATTTCAGAAGCAACAATGGCCTTGATGACACGCTCTTCACTGAAGGGAAGGAGGTCCTCAAGAGAACCGCCTCCGCGGCCTATGATGAGTACATCGGCCAATTTAAAGCGATTAGCAGTTTCAATTTGAGCTGCAATTTGGGTTCCGGCACTCTCCCCTTGTACCACAGCTGGAAGAATCACAATATCGATGGTTGGGTTTCGTCGTTTAAGAACTTGGAGGATATCGCGAATGGCAGCCCCTGTAGGGCTGGTTACCACGCCAACACGTTTGGGGTAACTAGGTAAAGGGCGCTTGCGTTCCGCATCAAAGTAGCCTGCTGCGGCAAAAGCTCTTTTACGCTGTTCTAGTAAGGCTAACAGATCTCCTGCCCCGGCTGGCTTCATCGTTTCACAGATGATTTGATACACCCCTCGTTTGGCATAGACAGAAATATTGCCGGTAACTATAACGCGATCCCCATCTTTAGGAATAGTTGGGACGCGCCAACTTTTTGATTTAAACATTACCCCCTGTATAGAGGCATCCTGATCGTTCAGTTGGAAATACCAGTGGCCACTTGCTGCGGGGCGAAAGTTAGAGACTTCCCCCTCTACGGTTAATCCATAAAAAGACCCCTCTAGGGTTTGTTTTATAAGGGTAGTGAGGTCTTCGACGGAGAATATGTGGTCTTCAAACAATGTATTCATAGTATCTCCTCCTTGGACAGAGTCTTTTTCCAAGCACTTCGTTGGATGAGAAGTCCAGTACTGGAAAATATGAGAGCTAGGATAACAAATAACCACCCTGGCAAATAGTAAAATTGAGTAAATAACAGCGCTACTATGATCCCACCTGTTAAGGCTGTAGTCCATATGCTGAATAAGGCTCTCTTGTAGAGTCGCAACAGCAAAGCTCCTCCACCCACTATACTCATTATAAAGAGAATCATTGATAGGGTATATGTCCTGTTGGAGGTGATGAATAACAGCCCAGTGGCAAAAGCAAAGAGGAGGAAAGTACTAATTGAATTACCTAGCCGGGGGAATTTTAATTGGAGGAGGATAGCCAGAGCTATACCTGCTCCGCCTGCCATCATACGGAAGAGTAGTTTTGGGCTAAGCAGGAGTTTCTGCAGGGCTTTAAACGTATTGGCCTGCATGATCATTTCCATAAAGGTGGGGGAATGATAATAAAAAGCTATAATAAAAAGGGTAGTTATGAGGGTGACAGTAGTAATGCGAATAAAACCTATAACACGTTCTAATCTGAAGCCCATACAGCCCAGTAGAGATGCTGCAATGACTGCTCCAATCATGGTTATGCCACCCAATTAGGTACTCCTTTGTGAGTATTAAAATAAAAAAGACAGCTCAAGCGAGCTGCCTTCTTAACGCACGCAGTGGTGCACTCCTGTTAATCAGGAATAATAGCTCCTGAGGGACATGCATCAACGCATGCACCACAGTCGATGCAGAGTTCAGCATCGATGACATAAATATCGCCTTCTGAAATAGCCTCAACTGGGCATTCAGGGAGACAGGAACCGCATGCTACACACGCGTCGGTAATTTTGTAAGCCATAGTAGACTCCTTAGATTTTTATACGCGTTTGACTATATACCCATCTGCAATGGACGTCAAGGCTTGCTAGAGAATCCCCTTCACGGTATAGTCGAAAAGATGATGAAACTTCAAAGCTTTGGGGAGATTATGCCATGAGTAAGCAGTTGGTATTAGCTGAAAAACCGAGTGTAGGACGTGAGTTGGCTCGCGTACTAGGCTGTCGAAAACGAGAGCGAGGTTATAGTGAAGGGGAGCAATACGTTGTAACCTGGGCGTTAGGACATTTAATCGAATTAGCGCAACCTGCCGATTATGATGGGCGATATAGGCGCTGGTCTCTGGAAGACTTACCTATGTTACCTAAGACTCTCAAACAGACGGTGATGGAGCAGACCGCTGACCAATACAAAGTGGTGGAGTCTTTACTGCGCCGCCCCGATATTGACACCTTGATTATCGCGACCGATGCAGGTCGTGAAGGGGAGTTAGTCGCACGTTGGATCATGAAGGTTGCCGGTTGGGACAAAGCCGTTAAACGGTTATGGATCAGTAGCCAAACCGATGCAGCTATAAAACAGGGTTTTGAAAAACTAAAAGAAGGGGCCTTGTATGAAAACCTCTTTGCAGCAGCAGAAGCTCGAGCAACTGCCGACTGGTATGTAGGGATGAACGTAACACGGGCTCTGACGTGTCGTTATGATGCCAGGCTTTCAGCTGGGCGTGTCCAGACCCCCACGTTAGCTTTAATGACCGAACGAGAAGATGAAATTGAGGCTTTCTCAGGAGGTTTTTATTGGACTATCCGTGCTGACTTTGGTGGATTCAGTGCCTCGTATCAAGATAGTGAAGGTTCAATACGGATATCGACCGAGGAGTTGGCTAACCAGATTACTGAGGCCATTAAAGATCAGAACGGAAAGATTGTGTCCGTTAAGACGGTTGAGAAAGTTGAGCAGCCCCCATTAGCCTATGATTTAACTGAATTACAACGTGATGCCAATCTGCAGCTCTCCTTTTCGGCTAAGGATACGTTAGACATTTTACAACGATTGTATGAAAGATATAAAATTGTAACGTATCCTCGAACCGATAGTCGGTATATTACACAAGATATTGTACCCACCCTAAAAGGGCGATTACAGGCTTTAGAAGCGACTCCTTTTGGACAAGTAGCATCTCTTTATATCGATCACGGCTATAGAGAAGATATGGATCGATTTGTGATGGAGAGTGGAGTAACTGATCACCATGCCATCATTCCTACCGAACAACGGGTTGATTTAGGGCGATTGAGCAAGGAAGAACGCGCTTTGTGGGAGTTGATAGTTACTCGGTTTATGGAAGTACTCTCAAACGATTATGTTTATCAGAGTTCAACGCTGGAGTTAGAGGTCGCCAATCACCGCTTCTTATCACGGGCAACTATTCCCGTTCGCCAAGGCTGGCGCGATATGGCTCGCCTGGTGGGACGTCGAAATAGGGTAGTCGAGGAAGATGTAGCGGATACACTTGCTGAAAATATTGCCGTGGATCAAACGGTCACCGTTGGCGTTGTTCGTACCCGTCGAAATACCACCAACCCACCCGAACGTTACACTGAAGCGACTCTCTTGTCGGCTATGGAACATGCCGGTCGGTTTGTAGATGATGCTGCCCTGAAAAAGAGACTGGGGGGCGGTTTAGGCACCTCTGCTACACGAGCCGATATTATAGAGAAGCTTATCCAAAATTATTACATTGAACGAGAAGGGAAGTTTTTAGTTCCTACACCTAAAGGTCGTGAGTTAGTTCGTTTAGCTCCTCCTGAACTCCGTTCGCCGGTCCTTACCGCCCAATGGGAGGATCGTTTAGCTGCTATTGCCGAGGGACAAGAAACTGCAAAAGAATTTATTGAAGACATTAAAGAAAATACAAAAACGCTCGTGGGGGATGTAAAAGCGAATAAAGAGAAATTTTCACCCCAATTTCCTGATGGAAAAACATGCCCCTACTGTAGTGCTCCGATGCAAAAAGCGACGGATGAATTTGGGCAAGTCCATTTTATCTGTCAAAGGCTCTCGTGTAGTTATGAGGAGGCCTTAGTAAAGCGCCGAGTTGAGGTTAAGCAACCTCGTGAAGCAGCCAAAAAAGTTGCTGTACGGGTAAAACCAATGGCAGCCTCTTCAGCTAGTGGCAAAAAGATAGTTGTCGTTAAAAAGAGTGCAAAAGCCGTAAAGCTCCCTGCTGAGCAGTGGGAAACTGTGGTTGAAGTTGTGCGGAGATCTAAATTAGAACGCCGACAACCCTCGAATGCCAGACCGCAAAGGAGAGATTCGAAGCCTCAGGGTAATCAACAGTTCGCTCCACCGGCATCAGATTCAGGCACTACGTTTGCAGATTTATTAGCAGCCAGTGAAAAGCGAAAAAAAGAGCGTGATAAACGACGCAAGAAGAAGTAGTATGAGGTGGAGACGCTCGGTGAACAACAGCTCCTCGGCCGGTAAGCCCTCACCTTCTATGCTACAAACGTGTATAATCAAGATTAAGGGATGACAGTATGAGAAAACCTATATGTATTGCAGTGGTAGGAGCCCTTGGCGCTGTGGGAAGTGAAATGTTGGGGATTATAGAATCTTCGACTTTGCCGATTAAGAAAATTAAACCGTTAGACATTGCGGCGAATGTGGGTAAAAGTATAGTCTGCCGAGGAGAGAGGTGGTTTGTTGAGGAAGCGAGAAAGGGTATATTTACTGATGTCGATATAGCGTTGTTCAGTGCCGGTTCACAAGCGAGTGAGTACTTAAGTCCTATTGCCCAAAAAGAAGGAGCTATCGTAGTCGATAACTCGAGCCAATGGCGCATGACTGATGGAGTTCCTTTAGTAATTCCTGAAGTAAATTCTCAGGCTTTACAAGAACATAAAGGGCTGATTGCCAATCCCAATTGTTCAACTATTCAAATGTTGGTCGTTCTTAAACCTTTGCACGATCTGTTCAAGATTAAACGGGTAGTTGTGTCGACCTATCAAGCTGTTTCAGGCAGTGGGGTGGCAGCAATTAAAGAGTTGCGATCCCAAAGCGAAGCTTTCCTGCAAGGAGAAGTTACAAAGCCTACAACATATCCCCATCCTATCGCTTTTAATGCTATTCCACAGATCGATGATTTTGAAGAGAATGGCTATACCAAGGAAGAGATGAAACTGGTGCATGAAACTCATAAGATTCTCGATCCTCATATCTCTGTTTCTCCCACAGCTGTCCGCATTCCTGTATTTAGAGGACACTCTGAAGCCTTGAATATTGAATTTGCTAACTCCTACGAGAGGGAACACGTAATCTCCATTCTCTCACAGGCTCCAGGGATTGAGGTTGTTGATAATCCGGCGTTAGCGCAGTATCCTATGGCCTTGGATGCTGAAGGGAAAAATTTGGTCTATGTCGGGAGAATACGGCGGGACGCTAC